>JBILVU010000129.1:0-16125 GCA_044370285.1 Prosthecobacter sp. | reverse complement strand
TAGGTCTTGTCGAGTTCGGGCATAAAAGGGGCGCGAAGATGGGGCGGAATGCCCCAGGCGCAAGCCCTCGCCACGGAGCTAAGCTCTTCGCGATGCCTTTACGCGGCGCAGCCAGCCGTGGCGTGCTCTTCTTGGTGACAAGAATGATCGCAGCAGGGGCTCAGCGGCACGCCGTCCATGGACTGGGGGGCTTCGAGGCCGGGATTCGGCTCCAACGGCATGAGGCCGAGGTCGCGGAGGAGCTTCAGGTCCTCATTCGCACGCGGATTGGCGGTGGTGAGGAGCTTGTCGCCGTAGAAGATGGAGTTCGCCCCGGCGAAGTAGGCCAGGGCCTGGGCCTCGCGGCTGAGGTTCGTGCGGCCGGCGCTGAGGCGGACCTTGGCCTTCGGGATGGCGATGCGGGTGACGGCGATCATGCGGATGAAGGCGAAGGCATCGACGACTTCGTTGTCGCCCAGCGGCGTGCCTTTGATGGGCATCAGCGCATTGATCGGCACGCTCTCGGGCTGCGGATTGAAGTTGGCGATGACTTCCAGCATCTTCAGGCGGTCCTCGATGGTCTCGCCGAGGCCAAGGATGCCGCCGCAGCAGACGGACATGCCGGCGTCCTGCGCATGACGGATGGTGCGGAGACGGTCTTCAAAGCTGTGCGTGCTGACGATGTTCGGATAATGCTCCGGTGAGGTGTCCACGTTGTGGTTGTAGGCGGTCACACCGGCTTCCTTGAGGTCGGCAGCCTCATCCGCACCGAGTTCGCCAAGGGTGACGCAGACTTCCATGCCGAGCTTGGAAACATCGCGAACGATGTCGAGCACCTGATCGAACTTCTGGGTGCCTTTGCGCACGCCCTTCCAGGCAGCGCCCATGCAGAAGCGGGTGGAGCCGTTGGCCCGAGCAGCGAGAGCACGCTCCATGACCTGCTCCTTCGGCATGAGCTTCTCCGCCTGCACGCCGGTGGTGTAGCGGGCGCTCTGGGCGCAGTAGCCGCAGTCCTCGCTGCAACCGCCGGTCTTGATGCTCAGCAGGGTGCAAAGCTGCACCGCGTTGTCCGTCCAGTGCTCGTCATGCACGGCGCGGGCCTGCTTGAGGAGGTTGAAGAAGGGCTGGTGATAGATGCGGTGAAGCTCGGCAAAGGTCATGGCGGAGGGAAATAGGCGCGAGATACTTGGCGCAAACCGCCGGGATGCACGGGAAAAGATAGACAAACCCCGCGCCCGCATCCGTCTCTCCCATGATGCCGCGCTCCAGCCAGCTCGAACGCCTTTACGACACCCACGCCGCGGGTGTCTTCCACTACCTGCACGGCATCGTGCGGTCGGAGGCGGATGCCAAAGACCTGCTGCAGGAGTTTTTCATCAAGCTCTCACGCCTCACCCTGCCCGCCGATCTCGACAATGAACGCGCTTACCTCCTGCGCATCGCCCACCGGCTGGCCATCGACTGGCTGCGCCGCCATGCCAGCCGTGAAAAGGCCGAGCAAAGCCACCCGCAGGCGCTTTTCGCCCCGCAGGATGATCCCGATGCCGACAGCTTTGCCCGCCGCGTCGAGGCCGCTTTGCACGAGCTGCCGCCGGAGCAGCGCAGCATCGCCGAGATGAAGCTGTGGCACGGCCTCACCTTCGAGCAGATCGCCGGGGCGCAGCAGATCCCGCTGAACACCGCCGCCAGCCGTTACCGCTACGCCCTCGAAAAACTCCGCGGCCTGCTGAAGCCGCTCTACGACGAATTGAAGCCATGAAAACACCCCCCGATGCCTTCGAGCATGATTTGGAACGTCTCGCCCTCCGCGAGCTGCCACCGCACTGGCGGCAGGAAATCCTCGCGAAGGCGCAAAAACCCCGTTTCGCGCCGCCGCGAGCTCTCGCCTTCGTTTTGGCCGCCGCCTGGCTCGTGATCCTCACGCTGCATGCGCTCACGCCCACGCCTGAAAAGCCGCCGCAGGCTCAAAACGCTCCCGTCTTTGCCCCCAGCAGCCTGTTTGCCCTCAACCATCACCTCGACCTCCTCCAGCCATGAAACGCCTCTTCAGCCTCCGCGTGCTCGTTTGGACCTTCGCCAGTCTCGTCACGCTCTACCTCCTGCTCGTCGTCCTCGAAAACTGGACCGGTGCCCGCGCCCTTGCCGCCGCGAAGGAAAAAGTCGCGAAGGAAGGTGAGAGCCTCGACTTCATGGCCCTCGTGCCGCCGCTGCCGCCCGAAGCGGAAAACTTCTGCGCCCTTGAACCGCTCGCTGGACTCACCAAGGCAAAAGACAAGCCCGCTCCGGCCTTGGAGGCACTCGACTCGATCACCTCGAAAGGCCCGGGCGGCCTCAACTCCATCCAGCTCGGCACCACGTCTGATTTGAAGCCATGGATTGCACACCTCGCGAAGAACGGCATCGGCAAGGCGGACGCCACGCCCGCCGAGATGCTCGCCGCGCTCGATGCCGCGCATCCGATTTTAAAAACGCTCGCCGACGCCGCGCCGCAGCGTCTTGCGGCGCAGTTCACGCCGAGGATCGGGGAAGACTTGGAGAATATCACCCTCTTCGAGCTGCCAATGCCGCACTACAACCACTCGCTGCGTCTCGCCAAGGCGCTGCTGCTTCGCGGCAATCTCGCCATCGCCTCAGGCCATGCCGCCGAGGCTGTCCGATGCATCCAGGCATCCCTGCGACTCTCCGCCGCCTGTTTTCAGGAACCCCTCCTCATCGGGATGCTCGTCGGCTCCACCATTCACGCCCTCACGATGGACCGCGTCTGGGTGCTACTGCATGCCCGCATCGCCAGCGAGAAGGAGCTAAGTGTCTTGAAGCAGGAAATCGCTCGCCTCGATCTGCCCGCCGCCATGCTCCAGGCCATGCGGGGCGAGCTGGCTGCCGCAGCGCAGACTCTTGAAGCCCTGAAAAGCAGGCCGGACCTGGGCAGCGCCCTGTTCGGCGAGCACTCACCGACCGGCGAAACGCAGCCAATGGCCTCCCGGCTTCTCAACAAGCTGCTTCCCTCCGGCTTCATCGATCACTCCGAGGCGGTCATCATCGAGCACGAGCTGGCTCAGATCATCCTGCCGATGAAAAAGGGCGGCTACCCACAGTGGAAGAGCGGCTTGAAGGATTTCGACCAGCACTTCGCCGAGCAAAACGTGCTCGGTCGCCTGCACAACATCTTCGCCCGGCTCATCATTCCCGCCTACAGCGGCGTCGTTCGCCATGTCACCGAGTCCGAGACGCGCCGCCGCCAGGCTTTGGCCGCCGTCGCCATCGAGTCCTTCCGCCTCTCGAAAGACTCGCCGCCGTCTTCGCTGCCGGATGGCATCGTCGATCTGATCGACGAAAAACCCATGCGCTACCGCGTCGAAGGCAAGGGTTACGTTATGTGGTCCATCGCCCACGACGAGGAGGACGATGGCGGCAAGGTTTCGGGCAAGGACGAGAAGGTCAGAGACGCCCAATTCACCGGCGACTGGGTGTGGCGCATGCCAGCCCGCGATTGAGCAGGAAGACCGCTCGATGCAAAAGTCCTGTGCAGAGAGCGAATTCTTGGTTTAGGCAGCGGACAACATGGACGACCTCGACCTCGCCCGCGCCTGCGCGGAATTTGCTGATGACAAAAAAGCGGAAAACATCCGCATCCTCGACCTGCGCGGGCTTTCGCCCGTGACAGACTGGCTGGTGCTGTGCAGCGCCCTCTCCGCCCCGCAGCTCCGCGCTGTGCGGGACCACATCGAGGACGAGATGAAGGAGCATCACCGCGAGCGCCCGCTCTACCGCGATGGCAACTACGAGAGCCAGTGGATGATCCTCGATTACGGCAATGTGACGGTTCACATCCTTTCACCCGAAAAACGCGAGTACTACGCTCTCGAGGAGCTTTGGGGTGATGCGGTGGAAGTCACGCTCACCGGCACCGATCCCGCCGGGCCGCCGCCCGAGGCCAAACCCCGCACAAGGACCGTCAAACCCAAGGCCGCCAAGAAAGCCCCGGTGAAGAAAAAGCCTGCGGCAAAGAAGCCCGCCGCGAAGAAGACGGCCAAAAAGGCTGCGAAGAAGGCCCGCAAGTAAGCATGCCCTCCGAAGATTCGCCGCCGCCGCAGCTCAAGGACTGGTTTGATGACGCCCGTCATCGCCAGCTCGCGAAGGCGCTGGCGAAGATCGAGACCGGTTTTGATGCCAAAGGTTTCCTGAAGCTCGTGCTCACCGGCCTCGACGAGCGTAGCCTGATGCAGCGGCTGCATCAATGCGCCCTCGCCACCGAGGCGTCCCTGCCCGGCGACTACCGGCGGAAGGTGGCAGTGCTGCAAAAGCTGGCTCCGCAGATCGGTCACGAGTTCGTGAGCATCTTCCTGGGCGACTTCGTGGCGACGTTTGGCCTCGCTGACTTCGATTTCTCGATGGAGGCACTCCGCTTCTTCACCGGCTTCGGTTCGGCGGAGTTCGCCGTGCGGTCGTTCATCGTCGCCGATCAAAAACGGGCGCTGGCGACGATGCGGCGCTGGGCTGCCGATGCGGATGAAAAGGTGCGCCGCCTCGCCAGCGAAGGTTCACGGCCACGCCTGCCCTGGGGCATGAAATTGACCGCCCTCGTTCGCGACCCGGAGCCGACGGCGACCATCCTCGAAGCGCTGAAGGACGATGAATCGCTCTTCGTCCGCCGCTCGGTGGCGAATCATCTCAACGACATCACGAAGGATCATCCCGAACGTGTTTTGGCCCGTTTGGAAGCCTGGGACCTCGACCGCGAAGAACGGCGCTGGATCGCCAAGCACGCCTGCCGCACGCTCATCAAGCGCGGCCATCCTCGAGCCTTGAAACTCTTCGGCTTCGGCAAAAAAGCCGAGCTGGAGGCTGAGCTGAAGCTTTCTCCGACGGAGCTCGCTCTGGGTGAGCGCCTGCACATCACCGCCGAGATCACCTCGACGACGGCGAAGTCTCAGCGCCTCGCCATCGACTACGTCATCCACTACGTGAAGGCCCGTGGAGCCGCCTTTGAGAAAGTCTTCAAATGGACGGAGATCGATCTGCCGCCCCGTGGAGAGATCACGCTGACCAAATCCCAAGTCATCCGAGATTTCACCACTCGCAAACACCACCCTGGTCATCATCGCGTCGAGCTCCAGATCAATGGTCAACGCGTGGCGGCGGCGGGGTTTGATTTGAAGTGATCTGCTCGATCGCCCACGCGGCGTGCTCGGCAATGAGCGGATGTGGATCAGCAGCGGCGAGTTGGAGGGCGGGGAGGTCTTCAGAGGTGCCGGTGTTGCCGAGGGCGACGCAGACGTTCCGCAGGAAGGCGTGGCGTTTGATGCGCTTGATGGGGGATTTGGCGAAGAGCGCGCGAAAGTCGTCTTCGGTGAGGGAGAGGAAGTCGCGGAGGGATTTGGCGAAGACGCTCTGGCGGGCTTGGAAGGCGGCTTCGTGGCTGGTTTGGGCGAAGCGGTTCCACGGGCAGGCGTCGAGGCAGTCATCGCAGCCGTAGATGCGGTCGCCGATGGCTTTGCGGAACTCGAGGGGGATGCTGCCCTTGTGCTCGATGGTGAGGTAGGAGACGCAACGGCGGGCGTCCATGGTGCGCGGGCCGGTGATGGCCTGCGTGGGGCAGGCGTCGATGCAGCGGGTGCATTTGCCGCAAAGGTCGCGGGCGGGCTTATCGGGCGGCAGCTCGTGCGTGGTGAGCACTTCGGCGAGGAAGAACCACGTGCCGAGCTGGCGATGGATCTGCATAGTGCTTTTGCCACCCCAGCCGAGCCCGGCCTCGCTGGCAAAATCACGCTCCAAAATGGGACCGGTATCGACATAGCGCCGTGTGGTGCCGCCGTGGACGGTGAGGAAGTCTTCGAGGGCTTTGAGACGCTTCTCGATGAGGTCGTGGTAGTCGTCATTCCACGCGTAGCGGGCGATGCGGTAGTCGGTGACGGGCTTGGGACCTTGGAAGTAGTTCGTGGCGAGCACGATGACGCTTTTCGCGCCTTCGAGCACGAGACGCGGATCACCTCGGCGCTCGATGTTTTTGGCCATCCAGGCCATTTCGCCATGTTTGCCCTCGGCGATCCATTTTTCGTAAAGCTCGCGATGCGCCGCCGGAGCCGCCACGGCCACGCGGCAGTCGTCAAAGCCCAGCTCGCGTGCTTTCTCACGGAGGGCGGCTTTGAGTTCGGAGGGCGTCATGAACTGCATCCTTCTTTTGCAGCGGGCGTTTCTCAATGCTCAATTTGCCGCTTCATGTCTCCCTGCCCGCATCTTCCGCCGCTCGACCGCGTTTACACGTCGGGTGACATCGCGGCGCTAGGCAAGGAGCGGGGGCGGCGGTTTGTCGAGACCTGCCTGAGGTATGCGCAGTGCCTCTGGATCGAGGGTTTTCCGGCGAAGAGCATCTTACTGGTGAATCGGGCAATGTCCGTGCCATGTGATGAGGTGGAGCCGCCGTATCGGGCGATCGCGTGGATGCTGCAAAACCGTCCGGCGGGGCGCTTCATCGGCAATCCGCGGCGGCATTGGCAGCATTACGCCACGCGGATGAATGAAGGCCACAAGGAGCTGCGCATCTGGCGGGCCTGGGCCTGCTGGTTTCTCGCCTGCCGGATTTTGCCGGAGGCGGAGTTTCCGGGTGATCACGAGCAGATCCGCGAGGAAGGCATCGTGGAGCCTTCGCGGCTCGATATTGCCGCGCATCTGCCGCCGGCGGATCTCGCGGCGTGGCAGGCGGTGAGTGGTGGAGAGGCTGAAGGGCCGCCGCCAATTCGCATCCGACGCATCGAGGCCAACGAGCTGCCGGTGGTGAAGCGTCTGGCGCATGACATTTGGTATGCCTGCTATCCGGGCATCATTCCCGTGGGCCAGATCGATTACATGCTGAGCATCTGGTATGAGCCCGGCGCGATGGCACGCGAGATGGCGATGCGTGGGGTGTGGTTCGCGCTCATTGAGGCGGAGAATTTCGGCCCGGTGGGCTATGTGAGCTTTGAGAAGGTGCCGGATGAGCGGGTGGTTTTCATCAACAAGCTCTACATCCAGCCCGCGATGCAGGGTCGCGGCCTCGGTGCGGCGTCACTGAGCTGGATCGCGGATCGTGCACGTGAGATGGGTGCGGATCACCTGCGCCTGCGGGTGAACAAACGCAATGCCGCCGCCATCCGCTCGTATCTGCGCAGTGGCTTTGTGTTCAAGGAGGATGTCGTGACGGACATCGGCAGTGGTTATGTGATGGACGATTATGTGATGGAGAAGGTGATCGAGTAGCATTCTCCTTGTCACACGCGGGGTGACTCGGCATTCTCCCGCCGCTCTCATGCCTCCCCCTCCTGAAGACAACTCCCTGCGGACTACCGGCGGCAATTGGCGCTGGGAACCGCCCGCCCCCGCTGAGGTGCAGCGCATGCTGCCACAGTATGAATTGGAAAAGCTGATCGGTCGCGGTGGCATGGGCGCGGTGTATCGCGGCATCCAGCTCAGTCTCGAGCGTCCGGTGGCGATCAAGCTGCTGCCGCCAGTCATTGAGAAGCAGGACCCGGCCTTCGCGGAGCGCTTCAAGAACGAAGCGAAATTGATGGGCCGTCTGAACCATCCCGCCATCGTGAGCGTGTATGACTTCGGCCGCACGAACGAAGGCCAGCTCTACTTTGTGATGGAGTACATCGACGGCACGGACGTGCAGCAGATGATCGCCTCGCATGGGAAACTGCCTGCGGATCATGCGCTGGCCATCACGGCGCATGTTTGCGATGCGCTGGGCTATGCGCACAAGCAGGGTGTCATTCATCGCGACATCAAACCCTCGAACATCCTCATCGACAGCGATGGCCGCGTGAAGGTGGCGGACTTTGGCCTGGCCAAGGTGGCAGGTGATGACGGTCACTCGCGTGGTTTGACGCAAACAGGCATGACGATGGGCACGCCGGACTATGTGGCCCCCGAATCGCTCATCCTCGGCATCCAGGTGGATGGCCGGGCCGATCTGTATGCGGTGGGTGTGATGCTTTACCAGATGCTCACGGGGGATCTGCCGCGTGGGATGTTCAAGATGCCCTCGCAGAAGGTGCCGGGCGTGGACCCGCGCTTTGACCGCATCGTGCGGCGTGCGCTGGAGCAGGACCGCGAGGAGCGGTATCAAAGCAGCGGTGAAATCCGCCGTGATCTCGATGTGATCCTCACCACGCCGCTGGTGGAATCCGGCAAGCAATCCAGCTCCGCCATTCCGCGGCAGGCAGCGCAGGAAGTGCCAGGCCGTGGGAAGGTGCCCGCGCATTTGCAGCGCCAGCCGAGAGCACCGGTGCATCACGAGGAGGTGTTCGAGGAACTGCCGAGGCGCTCGTCCTCGCTGCCGTATGTCATTGCCGTGGCAGTCATCGTGCTGGGCGGCGGCTGGGCCGTGCTTCATCAGCCTGCGAGCACCGAAACACCTGCGGAAGAGCCCAAAGCCGTCGAAACGCCCGTGCCCGTGTTCACCCCTGAGCCGCCGAAACCGGTTCCCGTGCCCACGCCAAAGCCCGTGGCCGTCGTCACCCCTCCCACCACGCCGCCGAGCATGCCGGTGACGAAAGCGGTGACGCCCACTCCTGCGCCCAAACCGGCCCCATTGATCCCGACACCTGCTCCGAGCACGCCGACAGCGGCCACCCCCGTCCCGACGGCGATCATTGGTGCCGGGCTGCCCACCGTCCAAAGGCTCTCTCTGCTCGAAGAGACCTTTCAGGACACCTTCGATAGCAAGGTGAACGTGGCTTACAGCACCAGCATCAAGGATCTCGGTGTGAAGTACCTCACCCGGTTGCAAACGGACTTCAACACTGCCTTGCAAACCCGCCGGGCCGCCGATGCCGCCGCGCTCGAAGAGGAGCGGAAACGCTTCGCCACGCATGAATTCATGCCCAGCATCGACCCGCCGGGCCTCGCGAAGATCGTCATCGAGCTGCGTGACATTTACCGCGACGCCGAAAAAGCTCTCACTCAGAAGCGCGATGCCGATTCCCTGCCGGAATACGACAACTACATCCGCGCCCTCAGCATCCTCGAAAACGAGGCCCTGGTGCAACGCCGCGCCGAAGACGCCGCGAGAATCCGCGTGAAGCGGGATGACGTCATGGCCCGCCGAAAGCAACGGGCGGCCCGCATCTCTTCGCGCTAAGGTTTGTCACCCTCATCAGGTCCGCTGCATTGACAAGGCCCTCGCCCACCTCTTGATTCCACGCCTCATGATCCCCACCAGCCACGATTTTCCCTCCGTCATCGCCCCATCGAACGCCTACATGGTCCCCACCGTCATCGAGGCGGACGGCCGCGGCGAGCGTGCCTATGACATCTACTCCCGCCTGCTGAAGGACCGCATCATCTTCCTCGGCGGCGAGGTGAATGACACGATGGCCTCCATCATCATCGCCCAGCTCCTCTTCCTCCAGATGCAGGACCCGAAGAAGGACATCAACATCTACGTCAACAGCCCCGGCGGCAGCGTGACCGCCGGCCTCGCCATTTACGACACGATGCAGTTCCTCACCTGCGATGTTTGTACCTACAGCATCGGCCTCGTGGCCTCGATGGGAGCCGTTTTGCTCGCCGCCGGCACGAAAGGCAAGCGCTACGCCCTGCCCAACTCCGACATCATGATCCATCAGGTCTCCGGTGGTGCTCGCGGCACGGCCAGCGATGTGGAGCGCACCGTGGAATACATGTTTGGCCTCAAAAAGCGCCTCAACCGCATCCTCGCCCATCACACTGGCAAGTCCGTCGAGCAGATCGAGCGTGACGCCGACCGCGACAACTACATGTCCGCCTCCCAAGCCGCCGAATACGGCCTTGTGGACAAGGTGCTCGAATCCAAACGCGATCTCACCGGTGTGAGCGGCGAGGCGAAGTAAAACTCCCCGCGAAAAAGCCCGGCCTGATCACAGGCCGGGCTTTTTTGTTGGTCGGGATGGCGATGACACACGGCACCTGCCAAGGTCTTGCCGCAAAGCACCTGAACTCAAGGCGGCTTGATTGTGGGACGGGGAGTAAATTCCCGCAGATTCAGGGCGGCCCGCAGATTCTTCAGAAACCAATCTGAGGGCCGCTCTGAATCTGCGGGAGCTTTTCCGCATTTCTTTTCGATGAATTTATTCGGAAGATGAAAACCGAAGGAAACCTCTGCGTCCTCTGCCCCTTTGCCCCTTGCGGCAAAACGAGTGTGAAAAATGCGGACAAGCCTCCCAAACCGTCGGGAAGTTTGGCGATGGAGACTGAGCTGGGGGCGATGCTCTTGGCGCCAAACATTCCCAACCTACGACTTGAGTCCGATTACTCCGCCTTCTTTTTGCCTTTGCCCTTCTTCTTGGGCTGTTCAGGCGGCTGAGGTTCGTTATCGAAGGCTTTGTTGCCATGCGCAAAGCGCGGCGGGGGCATGGTTTCACCGAGTTCTTTTTGCAGGCGGAGGATTTCGGCCTTCAGCTCCTTCACGGTATCGGCGTATTCGGGGTCGTTGTAGAAGCTCTTGGTCTCCAGCGGGTCCTTTTGGCGATCGAGGAGCTCCCAGTCGTCCACGTCGGGCTTGTAGTAATGGATGAGCTTGTAGCGATCCGTGATGACGCCGTAGTGCGGGCGCACGCGGTGCGGCACGGGATACTCGTAGTAGTGGTAGTAGTGCGATTTGCGCCAATCAGCAGGCGTCTCGCCTTTCATAATGGGGACGAGGCTGCGACCATGCACGCCTTCCATCGGCGGAGCCTGTGCGATGTCGAGGAAGGTGCTGGCGAGATCGACAAGACTGGTGAGCTGCGAATTGCTGCTGCCAGCCGGGATGACGCCAGGCCAGCGGGCGAGGAAGGGCGTGCGCACGGACTCCTCAAAGACCCAGCGTTTGTCGAACCAGCCGTGTTCGCCCAAATAAAAGCCCTGATCGCTGCTGAGCATGACGACGGTGTTCTTGGTGAGGTCGTTTTTATCGAGGTAGTCGAGCACGCGGCCCACATTTTCGTCCACGGCCTTCACACAGGCCAAATAGTCGTGCATGTAGCGCTGGTAGCGCCACTTCACGAGATCGCGGCCGGTGGGCGCGGCGGCGGCGTATTGGGCGTTGCGCGGCTCGTAGTAGGCATTCCAGGCGGTCTTCTGTTCGGCGGTGAGATTGCCCGGCATGACGAGTTTGGCATCACGCTCGGTGAAGGTGCGGTCGATGCCCATGTCGTGATCACTCACGGCCTTGCTGCGGCCGCTGTAGGCGTCGAAAAGCGTCTCCGGTTCGTCATAGACGCGGTCGTTGTCAAAGCCGAGCAGACGAAGTGGAGGCTCCCATTCGCGGTGCGGGGCCTTATGCTGGCACATCATCATGAAGGGCTTCGTTTTGTCGCGGGAGTCGAGCCATTTCAGCGTGAGGTCGCCGATGATGTCGGTGCAGTAGCCTTCATACTTCACGGGCTTGCCGTTTTCGATCATCGGCGGGTTGTAGTAGGCGCCCTGGCCGGGGAGGACGTTCCAGTAGTCGTAACCGACGGGGTCGGTCATGAGGTGCCATTTGCCGATGACGGCCATCTGGTAGCCGCTTTTCTGCATGACCTTCGGGAAGGTGGGCTGGCTGCTGTCGAACTTGCTGTTGCTGTTGTTGTAGAAGCCGTTGGCGTGCGAGTACTTGCCCGTCTGGATGACGGCACGCATGGGCCCGCAGATGGAGTTCGTCACGAGGCAGCGGTCAAAGCGCATGCCTTCTTTGGCGAGGCGATCCATGTTCGGCGTGTCGAGCAGCTTGCGCTTGTCGCCGTAGCAACTCATCGCCTGGAGCGCGAGGTCGTCGCAGAAGATGAAGACGATGTTGGGCCGCTCGGCGGCACGAAGGGCGACCGCAAAGGTGAGTAGGGCGAGAAGAGTGCGAATCATGGGCAATGAAGTGGGGCGTGTGAACGCCTGCCCATCAAGTCTTCTTCAAGACAAAGCTGCAAAAACGCCTTCAGGCGCAGCTCAGCGCATGATCGTCACGCGGGTGCCGACGGGAGCGTTTTGGTAAATCGTCTGCGCCATGTCATAGGGCAGGCGAATGCAGCCGTGGGAGGCGGGTGAGCCAGGATTTGGGATGGCTCCTGCATGCATACCGATGCCGTAGCCGGTGAGGCGCATCCAGTAGGGCATCTTGGCTCCTTGGAAACGACCGCCGCGGGCGGAGTGGACGCCAGCAGTGGCGTTGCTGCGGAGAACGGCTCCGTTGGAGGCGACGATGCTGCCGTAGCGGTTGGAGCGCTTATCGACCTGCTTTTCGAGGATGCGGAAGGTGCCAGTGGGCGTGTTGAAGCCGCTGCGACCGGTGGCAACGTAGGTCCAGCCGAGGTTCTCACCGCCTTTGTAGAGGTAGGCCTTCTGCTCGCTGAGGTCGATGGTGACGGTGCTCAGCCCTGGGCTGCCATTGCCATGCCACACATAAAGCGGCGAGCTGGAGGCCTGCACAGGCTGAACGATCAGTGGGCGACGAACGACCTCACGCTGGCTGGGGAAAAGAGAGGTGAACGAGACTCGGCTGGGCAGTGTACACTGGCTCAGCATGAGAGCGGCGGCGGTCGAGAGGAGAATACGTGCGGCTTTCATAGCGGGGCCGATTTTAGGAGCAAAAGCCGCGCCACCGCAAGCGAGCAGCTACAACGAGTGAAGACAAAATTGTTTCACTGGTTCCGCTGATTCCAGTAAATCTTAACATTCTTGCTACGACGGCCCGCGCCGATGATCTCGAGATCGCGGTCGCCATCGAGATCCGTGCAAACGGCATCTTCACAGGCCATGCCGCCCTCGTCGATGAAGGCGTTTTGCCAGCCGCTACCATCCTCTTTGGTGGTCCAGAAAAGCTTCACCGCGACCTTGCCAATCTTCTGCTGCGCCCGCCAGCCGACGACGATCTGGCGGTTGTTCAAACCGAGCAGATCATGCGTGGCGATGGCGTGACCATCGACGAGATCACTCGAAAGCACACGACGCTGCCAAGTGCCGTTTTTGGGTCCATCAACGGGCGGTGTGTAGAGTACGAGCTTGTCGCCATGCATGGGCTCAATGGTGACGACATAAGGCTGACCGCCAGCGAAGGCTCCGTAACGCACTTCGCCCGCGCCTTGGAGGTCGGGACTGTCCTTCGGATGCTGGGCGATCCACTGTTCCTTCCAGCCATTGTCGGTGGGGTCGAGGCGCACGACGCCTTCGCGTCCGCAAAGGAGCAGGCTCTCGGCTTCAGTGCCCATGGCGGGGATGATGTCGAGGTTGTGGGTCTTGTGCATGGTACCCTGCACGAGGGTGGTGTTCCATGCTTTGCGCGGATCTTCGGGCATGTGGTAGGCGAGGACCTGCACGCCAACTCCCTCGGCGTTTTTGTCATTTCCTCGACCATGCAACGGCACGACGACGAGGTCGTAGCGACCGGAGCGATTGCGCACCCACTTCATGCGATGCGTGGTGGGCTCGTGAGAGAGCTGCACAGGCTCCCAGCGCTGTGTGCGGTCGGCTGGCGGGATCAAATAGAACACGGCACCGCTCCCCACGGTATCGCCGGGGTTCCAACCAGCGCCGACGGCGATCTCGCATTTGCCATCGCCATTGATGTCGCGGGCGGCGATGCAGACGTGGTCCTTCTCGGTGAGTTTTTCGGCAATGATGTGCTTCTTCCACGTCGGGTTTTCATACCAGACAATGACGTTGCTATCGGCGAGGAGGATGTCTGTTCGCTGATCCCCATTCACATCACCGACGGCGAGGCCGTAACCGATGCCGACCTCGGCATCGATGAGCTGCTCTTTGAAATTCGGCGTCTGCGCCTGAACGGCGGCAGTGAGGAGGGAAGCGAGAAGAAGCGCGTTTTTCATGCGAAGGCTCAGCGTAGGCGAAAAGGACCTGCTGAGGCAAGGACGCAATGAGCTGTGCGGGCAGGAGTGCCCGCATCACGGGTCCTAGGTTACCTTGCGCCGCCAGCGCATGCCGAGGGCGACGCTCCATTGGTATTTGCGGGCGTGCTCGCGGATGAGGAAGGGCATGTCGCAGGTCTTGGAGAGGTCGAAGTGAGGTTCGAGGAGGGAGGTGAGCCATTCGCGGGTGGAGCCTTGGGGCCAGTTTCCGCGTGGGGTGAAGTCTTCGAGCCAGGTACAAGGCGTGGTAAGCAAAAGCTGGCCTCCGGGACGCACGAGGGATGGCAGACACTCGATGAGCTTGAGCGGATCGGTGAGGCGGCAGAGGAGATTGGCGGCGTGGACGATGTCGTAATCGCCGAGATCGGCCCGTAGGTGCATGGCATCGCCCTGCTCGAAGGTCACGCGGTCGCGGCGGAGGTTGTCTGGCACATGAGCGATGAGAGCGGTTCTGGCGCTGCCTTCATCGACGCGGTCGTAAGGCATGCTGCCATCACGAGCGAGCATGGCGGCGGCATCGACGAAGCTTTGTGAGTAGTCGATGCCGAGCACACGAACGCCGAAATTCGCGAGTTCGAAGCTGGAGCGGCCCACGGCGCAGCCGAGATCGAGGGCGACGGCCTCACAAGGCGTCCGTGGCAGATCAATGAGGTCCATGACGGTGCGGACGGGGAAGTTCAGCGCCTCACGCGGACCGTTTTCCCATGGCAGCACCTCGGTGGGCGTGCCGTAGTGAAACAGCAGGTATTCATCGAGCAGGCGACGGGTTTCGTAGATGTTTTCGGCGGCGGACATGAAGGGGAAAAGAACAGGGCGTCTCGATGTGAGACGCCCTGGGAGATTACGCGAGGTTTGACGCTCTGGATGGTCTTACTTGTCGAAGAAGGACTTCTCCTCGGTATCGGCGACCTTGAGATAACGGTAATACACTTCGAGCTGAAGGGTGCAGAGGCACTGGCGGTAGATTTCATCGGCGGCATCGCCAGCGGGATAGTTTGGGCGGCCACGCTTGAAGCTGCCATCGGGCTGCTGGGCACTGAGGATCTGCGGCAGGAACTGCTGATTGTAGAACTTCCACTCCTCACCGCCGACCTGGAAGAAGGCCTGGGTGTAGTAGTACCAGCAGTAGAGGTTGCAGTTCTTGTTCCAATCGAGCGGCTCGGCAGCGAGGAACTCGTGCATGAACTTCACGGCCTTCTTCGTGGCGGCGGATTTGTTCTTGGCCATCGTTTCGAGGGCGAGAATGCCCACGCCCGTGAGGGACCATTGGTTGTAATGCTTGTCGCGATCTGCTCCGCCGAAGCCGCCGTCCTTCGTCTGCATGCCTTCCATGTATTCGATCATCTTTTTGATGCAGGACTCGAGCCCGTCGATCTTGAGCTTGGTGTTCTTGGCTGCTTTGACGGCCTGGAACTGCCAGCCTACGACGGAGAGATCGTTCGCCGCCTTATTGTAAACGATTTCCTTGCCGCCGTAGCCCCAGCCGCCTTTGGGCGACTGGTTGTCGATGATGACTTTCACGCCCTTCTCGAAGGCTTCACGCATGCCGGGGAGGGATTTGGATCCAAGACGGGCCAACGTGTACATTTCGCCGAGAGCGTAAGTGGCGATGCCGTGCTCGTAAGTGCCCGCGCCGCCCTTTTCACCCATCCAAGTCTCGGAGATGATGCCGTGGGGGTTCTTCTTGCTGAGCTCGATGAGGTAGGTGATGCCGTTCGTCACGTTCTCACCGTAGAAAGGAGAATCGGGCGTCTCGCAGCGCCCGAGGAAGCACAGAAGGGCGAGGCCGGTATAGGCGGCCTTGTTGCCACGGCCCCAGGAGCCATCGGGGTTCTGTTTGCCTTTGAGCCATTCGAGCGAGGCACTCACGGCCTGCTCACACTCGGGGCTACCGCCGTTTTGACGGAGCTTTTCGAGACGCTCCTGCGTGCTGCATCGGCTGCGCATCGAAGGGGGAAGGCTCACGAAACCATTCGCACCGCCCATGCCGATGCCTTTGCCAAAGCCGCCACCAGCTCCGGCACCGCCGAATCCGCCGCTGCCCATCGAGCCGCCGCCGAGCATGCTGGTGGCATCAGGAATATCGAGCGCATCGGGGGGTGCTTCCGGCAGCGAGATGTCCGCGTTCACACTCGTCGTGACGATCTTCTTCATCGGCGTCGTCTTCGAGATGCTGCTGCGTTTCTTCTGCTGCACCTTGTGCTGGAGGTCCTGGCTGGCCGCCGCGCCCTGCTGGGTGCCGCCGCCGGGAAGGAAATCGACCTGCTTCTCCTGCATCTTTTGCGCCACGACGATGAGGCCCATGGCG
>JBILVU010000244.1:0-4739 GCA_044370285.1 Prosthecobacter sp. | reverse complement strand
GCATCCTGTGGCATCAGGGCGAGAGCGATTGCAAACCGGAGCTGGCCTCCGCCTATGCGCCGAAGCTCCACGACCTCGTGAAACGCCTCCGCGAGCTGGTGAAATCATCGGACGTGCCCTTCATCGCCGGGCAAATGGGCAAATTCGACGACGTGCCGTGGTCGCCGGAGATCGTGACGGTGGACAAGGCCCATCAAGAGCTGCCCAAGCATGTCTCGAATGCGGCCTTCGTCACTGCCGAGGGCCTCAAGCACAAGGGCGACAAGATCCACTTCGATGCCGCGGCATATCGTGAGCTGGGTAAACGCTATGCCGAGGCGTTTTCAAAAATGAAGCATCCATGAGTTTAAGGCCTTTGGGCGGTGATCGCTTCATCAAGCTCTCAAACGTGGGATCATGGCAGCAGCGTCAGTGATTTCAGAAACGCATCTGTTTTGGCCAGGCATTCGTCGAAGAGCGGCTGGGTGCGCATGAGGTAGCCGTGATCGCCGCCTTCGTGGATGACGAGTTCGCTGCGGTTACCGGCTTTCAGCATCGCGTCGTGGAAGATTTGGGCACCTTTGAAGGGCGTCGTCGGATCGGCGGTGCCGTGGAAGGTCATCGTGGGCGGCAGGCCGGGGCGGACGTTGTGCGCGGGCGAGAGCTCTTTCCAGCGCTCGCCGATGCGGGCATGGCCGTAGCCTTCGGCGGAGGTGTCGATCACGGGGAAGAGCAAGACGAGAGCATTCGGCATGGGCGAGATGGTGAGATCATCGCCGTCTTCGTTCACATCAAACATGGCCGTTGAGGCGGCGAGGTGACCGCCTGCCGAGCCACCGCTGACGATGATCTTGCCGGGATCGATGCCGAGCTCGTCCGCATGTGCCCGCACATAGCGCATGGCGGAGCGCACATCCTTCACGCAGTCGAAGACGGTCGTGTTCGACTTCGCGTTGGCCAGTCGATACTGCACGCTGATGCTCACGAGGCCGAGTTTCGCAAAATGATCGGCAAAGGCATACATGCGCTCCGGTCCCATGCCCGTCCAACCACCGCCGTGGATGGTGATGTAGCAAACACGCTTGTCCGAAGCCTTCCAACCCTCCGGCTGAAATACATGCAGGCTCAATTCACGGTCAGCGATCTTCTTGTAAACGATCTTCCGCGTCGGCGTCAGCTTCGCCACGAGCTGCGCGACGTAGTCATTGGCCGTCTTGGGCTTTGGCGCGGGTGTTTGAGCCAAAACCGACGCGGCGACGGCGAGGAAAAGAATGGAGCGGAGCATGCTGCTATGAACTCATCCGCACGCCAGTTCCTTCACGCAATCAAACGCGAAGCGGTCGCCTCATCGACGGCTTTGCACGAGCGGTAGCCTTCACCTTGCTCAGGCAGCTCAGAGAGGAAGGCATCGCGTTGACCCGCTTCTTGGAAGGTGAGGCCAATCAAGGCGCGGCCCACGCGTTCGCCGGACTGGCGGTAGTTGAAGTAGCAGAGGCTGGCGCGGTCGCGGATGAGGCGGGAGAGGAAGTCGTGCAGCGCTCCGGGGCGTTCGTAGAAGTCGAGGCGCAGGAAAAGCGGATGCGTGAGCAGATCGCCGCGCAGCGGGATGGCGCGGAAGGCCACATCGACCGCGCCGCTGAGGTCCTGCCATTGGAAGCCGCCTGCATCGAGTCGAGCGGGCAGTTCGGCGAGTTTCTCAGCGCTTTCAGCCGTGACGGTGAAGACGGGCCAGGCCTCGTCGCGATGATGCAGGCCGTATTGGAAGTCGGCGATGTTCAGGCCCTCGAAACAGGAGTCGAGCAGCGACAGCATCGCGCCGGGTCGCTCGGAGATGTTGATGCGCAATGTGCGTGACACCGTGCTGGCCGCGCCTTCGTTTTGCGCGATGAGGCCGAGCTGGAGGAAGTCGATGTTCGCGCCGGTGATGACGATGAGCACTTTTTTGCCCGCGAATGCGGCGCGTTCTTTGAGCACGGCGGCAAGCCCCATCGCGCCACTGGGCTCGGAAATGCAGCGCAAGGTCTCCCACAGCACGCGGATGGCGGCGCTGACCTCCGCGTTCGTCACGGTGGCGATGCGGTTGAGCATCGTGCGGCAGATTTCGAAGGGCAGGGCACCTGCTTTTCGCACCGCGGTGCCATCGCAGAAGATGTCGAGGTCGTGAAGCTCCACAGGCTTGCCTTTTTCGATGGCGGCCTTCATCGACGCCTGGCCGATGCCTTCCACGCCGACAATTTCGATGCCGGGCCAGTAGGTTTTGAGCCAGTCCGCCGTGGCCGAGGCCATGCCGCCGCCGCCGATTTGCAAAAACGCCGCGTCGAACGGCCCGTGGCCGGAAAGCACGACTTCATCGGCCAGCGTGCCCTGACCGGCCATCACCGCGAGATCGTCGTAAGCATGCACATAGACCGCGCCGCTGGCCTTTTCATGCTCGCGAGCCGCGAGCACGGCCTCGTCGTAACTGTCGCCCGTGAGCACGATCTGCACGAAATCGCCGCCATGATGCCGCACGGCATTTTGCTTCACCTTCGGCGTCGAGCGCGGCATGTGGATGCGGGCGCGGATGCCGAGCGTTTTGGCCGCGAGGGCCACGCCCTGCGCGTGATTGCCCGCCGAGGCCGTCACCACGCCACGCTCGCGCTGCTCCGGCGTGAGCTGCGCCATGCGATTGCACGCGCCGCGCCATTTGTAGCTCTTCACGGGTGATAAATCCTCGCGCTTCACCCAGATCTCCGGCCCCGGCTCATTGCCCGGCAAAATGATGCGCTCCATCGGCGTCGCCTGCCCGAAGCGATACACACGCTCACGCGCATACAGAATCTCCTGCCTCAATCGGCGGTCGAGCGGCAAATCATCGCGGTCCATGCGCTGTTCCTTCATCAGCGAGATGGAAGGAGCAAGGTGGAAGTGTGGTTGAGTCCTCTGGACTCACCAGAAGCAGTCGGGACGACTGCACCACATTAAGAACACTCACTTCTTCTTCCCACCGCCGATGAACTCCTCACGCGTGACGAAGCCATCTTTGTCTCCATCCAGTTTCGCAAAGCGGGCTTTGGATTCGGCTTGGTCGCCGCCTTGGCCGGCGAGGTAGTCGGACTCGGTGAGCTTGGGTTTGCCGGGGTAGAGGCGGTCGTAGCGTTTGTCGCGGGGCTCGTTGGGGTCGTAGCCTTTGCTTTTGCTGCCGCCGACGGCTTTGGCGACCTTGCCGCTCTTCGGCGGCTGCGAGTCGCTGCCGACGGGTGGGAGGTGTTTTTGCAATGAGGCGATCACGTCGGCGTGCTCGGGCTTGGTTGCGAGGTTCACGGTCTCGTTCGGGTCGTTTTGATGGTCGTAGAGCTCGATGAAGCCGATGTCGGCGGCGTTGCGCTTGCGCCAGTAGGTGCCGCGCCAGCGCTCGCTGCGCACGCTGTAGCCCATGAGGCTGCCGCCGTGCTCTTTGGAGGATTTGGGATACACGCTGATGGCGGGCTTCTGCATCGGCGCGTCAGGATTTTCGAGGTAGGGCTTCAAACTCATGCCCGCGAGGCCTTGCGGCACCGCTAGGCCGCACACATCAGCGAGCGTGGGATACACATCGACGAACTCAACCGGCGCGGCGCAGTGTTTGCCTGAGGTGGCGCTTTTGGGCAATGCGATGAGCAGAGGTGCACGCGCGGCGACCTCGAAGTTAGTGTGCTTGTGCCACAGGCCGTGCTCGCCGAGCTGCCAACCGTGATCGCCCCAGAGCACGATGACGGTGCTCTCGGCGAGACCTTCCTTGTCGAGCGCATCGAGCACCTTGCCGATTTGCGCATCGGTGTAGCTGATGCAGGCGTTGTAACCGTGGCGCAATGTTTTGGCGAAGGCATCGGGGATGGGATTTTCCTTCGGCGTGCCGGGATAGGCGTGCAGCTCGCCATTGGTGTGACCGACGAAATCTGGCGTGCCTTCCGGGTAGGTGACAAAGGCGGGGCCGGGGATCGTTTCGGGGTCGTGCATATCCCAATATTTCTTCGGTGCGACGAAGGGTAGATGCGGCTTCACAAAGCCCACGCCGAAGAAAAATGGCTTCCCGGCTGCTTTGAGCGCTGCGAGCCGTTTCACGGCCTCAACAGCCACCGCGCCATCGGGGAGCTGCTCATCGCTTTTCGGGCTCACCTCATACGCGGGGCCTTTTTTGCCTGCTTTGCCGCCTTTGCGCTTCGCGACGTCTTCGAGCGGCTTGGCGAACTCGCTCGGCACGCCTTCAAACCGGGTGATCGTGTGCTTTGTCCAGTCCTGCTCGTCCACCTTGACCATCTCGCCGCTCGGGAACCAGCGTGGCTCCGTCCACGACGGGCCGTCTTCAAAGCCGTGATGCTCGATCTTGCCGAGCGCGGAAGTGTGGTAGCCGTTTTGGCGGAAATGCTGCGGCAAGGTCACGCAGCTCGGCTCCGCATCGCGGAAGTGCGTGTCGAGGTCCCACACCTTCGTCGTGTCGGGTCGCAGGCCGGTCAGGATCGCGGTGCGTGAGGGGCTGCACACGGCTTGGGCGCAGTAAGCCTTGTCGAAAACGATGCCGCGTGCCGCGAGTCGGTCGATGTTCGGCGTCTTTGCGTGCTTCACGCCATAGCAGCCGATGTCCGGCCGCAGGTCATCGACGGCAATGAAGAGCACATTCAGCGGCTGCGCTGAAAAAGCGGAGAACAGAGGGAAAAGAGCGGCGAGGAGGATGGTCAGGCGCATGGTGGTGGGAATGTGGTGCAGCCGTCCCGGCTGCTCAGATGAGTCCAGAGGACTCA
>JBILVU010000128.1:0-16307 GCA_044370285.1 Prosthecobacter sp. | reverse complement strand
CGAGGGCGCCGGCAGGTGCGCCGCCAGCATTTGGCCCCATGATGCTCCAGAAGAGTGTGTGGTTGAAGTGACCGCCGCCATTGTTGCGCACGGGGCCCTGGATATCAGCGGGGACTTTGGAGATGTTTTTGCACAGGTCTTCGATGGAAAGCGCTTCGAGGTCAGCTTTGCCAGCAAGGGCGTTGTTGAGATTCGTCACATAGGCGTTGTGGTGGCGGCCGTGGTGAATCTCCATGGTCTGCTGGTCGATATGGGGTTCGAGAGCGTTGGAAGGATAAGGCAGTGGGGCGAGGGTATGGGCCATGGTGGGGTGGGGTGGGGTTGAACAAAGGGTTTGTAGAGGGGGACCCCTGCCCCGGCAAGCGCCAGAATGGCTGTTTTCCAGCCGGAATGGCCTCGACCCGCCCTCGGGCCGGATTCGTCGCGAGGGATCGGTTGCCATCCCCGCAATCACGACTAGTCTCCGCGCCCTTTTCCCCCAAAAAACATACATGACCCCCGATAAAATTCGCAACATCGCCATCATCGCGCACGTCGATCACGGCAAAACGACGCTCGTTGACGGCCTGCTGCGCTCCAGTGGCAATTTCCGCGAAAACCAAGCCATCGCCGAGCGTGCGATGGATTCGATGGACCTGGAAAAGGAAAAAGGCATCACCATCAAGGCCAAGAACACCTCCGTTCACTGGAACGACCATATCATCAACATCGTGGACACACCCGGCCATGCCGACTTCGGCGGCGAAGTGGAGCGCGTGATGAAGATGGTCGATGGCGTGATGCTCGTCGTCGATGCCTATGATGGTCCGCAGGCACAAACGCGTTTCGTTTTGAAGAAGGCACTGGAGCAGGGCATCAAGCCCATCGTGCTCATCAATAAGATGGATCGCCCGCATATCGAACCGGACAAGGTGCATGATAAAGTGCTGGAGCTGCTGCTGGAACTGCACGCGACGGAGGATCAGTTCAATGCGCCCTTCATCTATGGTAGCGCACGTGCCGGCTGGGTGACGGACAAGCCAGGCGGTGAGCAGCATGACATGACCTACCTGCTGGGTCAGATCGTCAAACACATCGCCCCACCGAAAGCGGAGGTGGAGGGCAGCTTTGAGATGCTCGTTTCGAACATCGACTGGGACAATTTCGTGGGCCGAGTGGCCATCGGTAAAGTCACTCGTGGCAGCGTGAAGCTGGGCGACCGCGTTTTCCTCCTGGGCAAGACGCCGGGGGACAAGCCGACGCCGGTCAAGGTGACCAAGGTTTTCCAATACACCACGCTCACCACCGGTGAATCCGTCGAAGGCACCGCTGGTGACATCGTCGGTATTTCCGGCTTTGAAGACGTGGACATCGGCCAAACGGTCGCCGGAGCTGCCGATGCACCTGCCCTGCCCTTTGTGGCGATCGACCCACCGACGATCGTCATGCAGTTCGCCGTGAATGACGGCCCGCTGGCTGGCCGCGAGGGCGACCACGTCACCTCCCGCAAGATCCGCGACCGCCTGGACCGTGAGCAGAAGATGAACGTGACGATCAGCGTCAAAGACACCGACACGGCAGGCATTTTCGACGTGAGCGCCCGTGGTGCGATGCAGATCGCCGTGCTGGTGGAGCAAATGCGCCGCGAGGGCTTCGAAGTGCTCGTTTCCCGCCCGATGGTGATCATGAAGCGCATTGATGACGTGCTGAGCGAGCCGTTTGAGACGCTCTATGTCGATGTGCCGGACGAATACCTCGGTGGGGTGATGAAGACCCTTTCAGAGCGCAAAGGCAAGATCGAGGACATGAACGCCCACGGTGGCCGCACGAGCCTCCAGGCCTACGTACCGACTCGCGGCCTGATCGGCTTTGAATTTGAGTTGATGAACCTTTCCAGCGGACACGGTATCCACAGCCACCTCTTCCGCGAGTATGCCCCCCATGCCGGACCGATGCAGACCCGCTCGACGGGCACACTCGTCAGCACCGAAGGCGGCGAGGCCACCAGCTACGCTTTGGACACGATCCAGGTGCGTGGGAAGCTCTTTATCGGCCCAGGTGAGCTCGTCTATGACGGCATGCTCATTGGTGAAAACCCACGTGCGGACGATCTGCCGGTCAATCCGACCCGCAGCAAGCAATTGACGAACTTCCGCGCCGCCGGAAACGACAAAGGCATCGCGCTCACGCCACCGATCCGTTTCAGTTTGGAGCGTGCCATCGAGTACATCGCCCCCGACGAGCTGGCGGAATGTACGCCGAAGAGCATCCGCCTGCGCAAGCGCATCCTCGACAGCAGCGTGCGTCAGCGTGAGAAGAAGAAGACCGAAGCGCAGCTCGAAGGCGGCGAATAATTTCTCTCAAGCCGGGTGGTCCATCGGGTCCGCCCGGCTCGTCAGTAGCTGCATCACCGGCAGCCAGAAAAGCAGCGTCTCAAAACGCGGCAGCGTGAGAAGGTAGCCAAGTGATTCGCCATCGAAGACCAAGGCCATCAGGCCATAGGCAAACAAGCACGGCCAGAGGGCATCTCCTTCCCGCAGCCTTGACCAGGCATGGTTCGCGGCATGCCCCACGAGCACCAGCAGCAGTCCCAGGCCGATCACGCCGCCATGCACGAAGGTGGCTACCAAGACGCTGTGCAGGTGCCCGCTCAAATTCCACGGATCGGCGGGCAGGAAGCGCTTCCAGCGATCCTTCGTGCCCCACTGACCGATCCCGATCCAAGTATCACGAGTCGTTTCCATGCTCCGCCATCCGGCCGCATAGATCGCCACCCGCCCATCATTCGGGCGGTTGATCGCCCGCGTCCAAGGCTGGGAAATACCTCCGGCTGATGATGCCACCACAGCAGGTGGTCTTTGCACCGCCATGCCGCTGAATGAAAAAAGCAGCGCAGACACCGCCAATACTAGCAAAGGCCTCCAACCACGCCGAAAACCATGCACCGCGAGGAGCACCCCATGTCCCGCCAGCAGCGAAAGCATCGCCCCACGGCTGCCGGAGCAAAACGCCGCCGTCGTCAAAATCAGCGCAGACAGCGTGGTGAGACGCGTGAGCGGCAGAGCACACAGCCACAACCCGCTAAAGCCAAAGAGAAGCCCCGTGCAGACAGGATTCAGGCCGCCATAGACCAGCAGATTTTGCAGACGGTAGTCCTCAAAATTCAACCCCCACTGCCACAGATGCCAGCCGATGGAAATCAGCGCCGCCAGCGCCGTCAGCTGGCCCGTCCATATCCCGACGGAGACCATCAATGAAGGTCTTTGAGCTGCACGAGCAAAAAACATCATCGCCAGCAACAGCAGCCCCACTCCACCCAAGCCCCCAGCCAACTCATTCCCGGCTGAAAACACCGAACGAAGCGTCATCCACCCCAGAAAAGCCCCAACCGGCCAAAAGGACCGTGAAACCGGGAAACTCAAAAACCGAGCGCAAACCAGCGAGCTAAGGATGAGCCAGCCATCATGATACCACGGATTTGGCAGGCAAGAATAGCCCGCCAGCACCCCGATGATCGCGATCATCAGACAACGCCCGCCAAAGGCTGAGCCGGTGCAAGGCAGGTAGGTCAACAGCGCGGGCATAGCCTTCTCGATAAGGCATAACCTACACCACGCAACCTCACACCCTCTGCCGTCTCCAAGTAGCCCACCTCACTCCACCACGCGACGGTTCAAAAAGGGGTAACTCGTCACGATTTCGCTGATGAGTGACTGCGCCCGGTAGCCATCGACGGTGATGGTTTTGAGCATCTGGTCCACGATGATGTGGTCGTAGCCGTCGAGCTGGCGGCCGAGGGCGTAGGCGAGGAGTTTTTCGGTGAGGTTGCGAGTGAGGTCGTCTTGGCGGGAAGCGATGATGGCTTTGAGTTCTTTGGGCGAGGAGAAATGCTTACCGCCGGGGAGTTCGCCGACGGCGTCGATGGGGCCGCCGGATTCGTCTTTGTCACGCCAGCGGCCAATGGCATCGAAGTTCTCCAAACCGAAGCCGATAGGGTCGAGGATCTTGTGGCAGTTGTTGCACACGGCATTCGTTCGGTGAAGCTCGGTGCGCTGGCGCAGGGTGAGATTAGCGACTTTCTTCTGATCCTGCTTTTCGAGGGCGGGCACATTCGGCGGCGCAGGCGGGACGTGCTGACCGAGCACCTGCTCCAGCACCCACACGCCGCGCTTCACGGCGCTGGTGCGGGTGGCGAAGGAGGTGGTGGCAAGGATGCCTGGCATGGCGAGAATGCCGCCGCGATTCGCGTCGCTGAGCGTCACTCTTTGCATGTCCGAGCCAGAGACCTTCTTTTCGAGGCCGTAGAGTCTGGCGAGCGTGGGATTGAGGAAGGTGTAATCGGCGCTAACGAAGGTGACGACGCTGCGATTCTCCCGCACGATGCTGTCAAAGAGCAGCCGCGCCTCGTCATACATGGCGCGGCGCATCTCCGGCGTCATTTGCGGGAACTTCTGCGCATCGAAGGTCTTCGTGGCGAGCGTGTCGAGACCGAGCCACTGCGCCCCGAAGCCATCGAAGAGGGCTCGCGAGCGTTTGTCGGCCAGGAGGCGCTTGGCTTGTGCTTTGAGCACGACGGGCTCATGCAGTTTACCTTCATCGGCGAGCATGGAGAGCTCCGCATCGGGCATAGTAGCCCACAGCAGATAGGAAAGACGGCTGGCGAGCTGGTAATCATCCAGCGGCACGATCTTTTCGCCCTTCGGCGCATCTTTCGACGGTGTGATGAAAAGAAACTGCGGTGAGACGAGCACGGCCTTCAGCATGAGTCGGAGTGCGGCGGTGCGGCCGAGTTTGTTGGCCGCGCCGAGGTCGAAAACCTTCACCAGCACATCGAGTTCGGCCTCGGTGGGCGGTCGGCGGTAAGCGGTGCGGGCAAGGCTGCGTGCGACTTCTCTGACGTGAATCTCCTCGCCGCCAAAGAGCCGCTTTTGAACCTCCGCGGGCATCTTTTGCAGCGCGGCATTCGCGATGCCGAGATACTGCTCGGTCTGCATCGGCGAGAGCGAATTCAGATAGCCCTCGCCGGGCACTTCATCGGGCAATTCCTTCGTGAGGGCGGCATCGACGCCGAGGAAGTCGTGCAGCGTGTTGCCATACTCGACCTTCGTGAGTCGGCGGATGACGAAGGGGCCGGGATCGCGAGCGGCGAGGTATTTGATTTGAGCGAGAGCGTCGAGGAAGCGCTTCCGCTCGTCCTCGGAGGGCTGATCCGCGTCATCGGGCGGCATGTCGTGCGCATTGACGTTGGCGATGGCCTCCATCCACTTTCGAGCGAACGCAGGATCGCCGGGTTTGCGCACGGCGACTTCGAAGTTGAGTCCGGCTTTCGAGCGGCGGTTGCTGTGGCACTCCAGGCAGTATTCCTTCACAAAAGGCTCGGCGTGCTGCTTGAAGGCCTTTTGCGCCGCCGATTGCATCGCGGCGAGGTCTTTGTCCTCCACCGCCTGAGTGGAGAAAGGCAGCGCGAAGGCGAATGTGAGGCAAATGAAGGTCTTGGAGGTCAAAACGGGGACGTTGTATGACGAGAGCGGAGGCCCGGGTCTATCGTGGCGTGATCGTTGCACTTCGAGGAAGAATGCTCGCTGCAGGTCGTTCTCTCTGCCCTTCTACCCCATGCGCAAGTTCCTCATCCTGCTCTGCCTCGCCGCTGCCACGGTCCTGCTTTGGCTCGCCACCAAGCCCGCCGCCCCAGCGGAGGCTCCACTCACTGTTTTCTGCGCCGCTGGCCTGAAGAAGCCCATCGAGGAAATCGCCGCCGCGTATCAAAAGGAGACCGGCACACCGGTGCAGCTCCAGTTTGGCGGCACCAGCACGCTGCTCACGCAGCTCCGCGTGGCGAAGCAGGGCGATCTCTTCATCGCCGCCGATGATGGAGCGCTCGCCGATGCCAAGAAGCTCGATCTCACCCGCGAAGAACTCCGCCTCGTGCAGCAGTGGCCGGTCATCGCCGTGGCCAAGGGCAATCCGAAGAAGATCACCAGCATCGAAAGCCTGCTCTCCACCGAGGTGAAGCTCGCCCTCGCCAATCCCGAGGCCGCCAGCATCTCCAAAGTGACGAAAAATGCTCTCGGCGCGAAGTGGGACGCCCTCGCCGCGAAGGCCGCCGTGATGAAACCCACCGTCATGGATGTGGCAGCGGATCTCGCGCTCGGCAGCGTGGATGCCGCGATCATCTGGAACAGCACCGTGCCTCAATACGACCAGCTCGAAGCCATCGAAGTACCGGAGCTTTCCTCGCACAAAGAACACGCCACCGCCGCCATCCTCACCTCCGCCAAGGATGCCGCCGCCGCGCTGCGCTTTGCCCGTTACCTCAATGCCCCGGAGAAAGGGGCGGCCACCTTTGCGAAGCATCGCTTCGAGGCCGTGAAGGGTGATGCCTGGTCCCTGCGCCCCGATTTGATCCTCTACTCCGGCGGCGTGAACCGCCTCGCCATCGAGGGCCTGCTGAAGAAATTCGCCGCTCGCGAAGGCATCAGCGTCACCACCACCTTCAACGGCTGCGGCATCCTCTGCGCCGCCATGAAGACCATGGGCGATACCACCAACCCCAAGTATCCCGATGTCTATTACGCCTGCGACATCTGCTTCGTCCCGCCCGTGGCGAAGGAATTCCCCGAGGCCGTGCTGCTCACCGAGGCGGAGATCATTCTCGCTGTGCCCAAAGGCAATCCCAAAGGCATCCACACCCTCGCCGATCTCGCCCGCGAAGGCATCAAAGTGGGCCTCTGCAACGCGGAGCAGTCCACCCTCGGCTACCTCACGCAGGCCATGCTCAAGTCGATGAACCTCTGGGACAGCGTGAGCAAGAACGCCTCCGCCCAGTCCCCCACCGGCGATCTCCTCGTGAACCAACTCCGCACCGGCTCCCTCGATGCCGCCGTCGTCTATTTAAACAACATCATCCCGCAGAAGGAGCATCTCGACGCCGTCAAACTCCCCGCCGATAAAGCCAAGGCCATCCAGCCCTTCGCCGTCCGTCAGGACAGCCCCCACCGCATGCTCGGTCAACGCCTCCTCGCCTTCCTCCTCAAAAACCGCGAGTCCTTCGAGCAAGCCGGCTTCACCTGGAGCCCCAACTTAAACCCCATCCAAAGCGACAAGATCGAGCTGCCCGAGTGGCTGAAGCAGAAGTGAGAGGCTAAAGGTTCTGATCAGGCGACGGCGAGTGGGAAGCGTCGATGACGCGATAGATGCCATTCGAGCCGTTGCCTGCATCCGTTTTGTTCGCCGTTGTGTGGCCGATGGATGTCCGATCAGAATTCATCAGGAAGCTGGATACGTTGGATGATGGGAATGCCACCGTCCTCGAAACGGACAGTGAACTGATACCATGCATCAAACTCGACGGAAGCGTTCGGGCGAGGCGCGGTGATGGCACCGGCTCCAGCAGTAAAGATAAGAGTGTGCTGGCCCGACCAGCCGATGACATGATGGTGCCAACGGGAACGAAACTCCTCAAACATGGGCACCATCGCCTGAATGATCTTCGCAGTGTCAGGAATCTTGCTCTCGGCGAACTTCGTCGGCGTGCCGTTCTCGCGAACCTGCCGATAGACAAGCAGGTGTGAGTAATGACGCTCGCTGAACACCATCGCGACCGCCGCTGAATCTGACGCCCAATGAACCGCGATCTTGTAGCGTAGCGGCTGCATATCCGAAGCAGTGTCGGCAGCGAAGGGGAACTCTGCCAAAACCCGCCGCGAACTCGTCTCTACGATGCGGACGTTGGGTGCCTCGTCCACAATAGGCTGCTTCTCGTCGCTGCGGTCGGCAGTAAGCTCGATGTGAAACTGCCTGTCGTATGACGCTGAGTTTGGCACGAGGAACGGAGCGGCGCTCTTCGCGTCCGCAGCAGTAGCTCGTCCGGCCAAAACCATCGGCAGGGCTGAAAGCCCGATCAAAGCGTTGCGTCGATTGGTGGGCATGTCAGTGGTTCGGCGAACAGTGTGGATGGTTAACAGATCGTGAGGTTTGTCAGCAGCTTTATCGCCAACTATTTTGTCGGAAAAGTACGGGCCATCGTGTTCATGGGTGTCGTTTTACCCTCCTATGCCGTTGCTGGGCAACAAAAATGTGGGTTTGCGACGGCATAGGAGGGTAAATCTCATGTGTGAATATTCCAAACTCACCAACCTAAAATGGAGGGTCGGCCGCGTGGCGTGCGGCGGCTGAAACCCGAGAATCGGCCAGTATGGAAGAAAGGTTCTGAGGCTCGGCCATTTGCCATTCTCAGTTCCGCCATCCCTGCATCAGGCATTCGGGGAATGAACAGCCGCAAAAGAACGCAAAGAACGCAAAATCAAAGCCTTGGAGAAAATGCTCGACCTACCTTCAAAGTGAATCCGTCGGGATGAAGTTTTGATCTCGACTCCCTCTCTCTGCGGTCTTTGCGATCCTTTGCGGCAATTTCCATCTTGGGAT
Organism: Prosthecobacter sp.; assembly: GCA_044370285.1. Lineage (GTDB taxonomy): Bacteria > Verrucomicrobiota > Verrucomicrobiia > Verrucomicrobiales > Verrucomicrobiaceae > Prosthecobacter. The sequence continues at coordinate 7,904 of JBILVU010000128.1, read as the reverse complement.
GAGGGTTCAGCGGGCATGGAGGAACCGAAAAGGGAGAAAGGCTCGTGAAGCCGTCGGCGTAGTCTGCGGGCCATGATGCCCCTTTCCCGCCGCCAGATGCTCCACACCGCCTCGTGTGGGTTTGGCTATCTGGCGATGTCAGGCCTTGCAGGAGCCACTTTGAACGCTAGGCCGCCACGGATGCGAGCAAGAGCCCAGCGCGTGATTTTCCTGAACATGGCCGGCGGCCCGGCGCAGCTCGACACCTTCGATTACAAGCCGCAGATCGGCCAAAAGCCGCACGCGGGCTCCATCGCGAATTTCAAGCAGCGAGGAAACAGCGGCCTGTGGGTCTCTGACATGCTCCCGAACCTGGCCCGGCATGCCGACAAGCTTTGCGTGATCAAATCCATGACGGCGGACACGAGCATCCATGCTCAGTCGATGCTCCAACTCCACACCGGCGACCGCCTGCGCCCCTGCCCCAGCATGGGTGCGTGGGTGGCGTATGGCCTCGGCACGGAAAATCAGAACCTGCCCGGCTTCATCAGCTTCAACACCGCGAAACCTTCCGAATACGCCGCCGCACAACTACCCGCCGTCTTTGGCGGCACGCCCATCGGCGTGAATGGCGAGGACATGTCAAAGGCGACGATCAGCAACATTTCGAGCCATCATCTGCCCCTCAGCGTGAAGCGCCGCCAGCTCGATCTCATCCAGGCGATGAACCGCGAGCATGCAGGCTTGCGCGGCGATGATTCCCAACTCGAAGGCGTCATCCAGACGATGGAACTCGGCTTCCGCATGCAGTCGCAGGCACCGGAGCTGCTCGATCTCAGTCAGGAAGCCAAAGCCACGCTGGAACGCTACGCCGTCGGCAAGAACTACGCCGTCGGCACCTGCAAAGGCAGTGACTTTGGCCGCCAGTGCCTGCTGGCGCGGCGCTTCTGCGAGGCAGGCGTGCGCTTCATCGAGATCACCCACGGAAGCTGGGATCAGCACAGCGATCATCGGCGTGATTTGACCGCCAACTGCGCTACCACGGATGCTCCCATCGCCGCGCTGCTGGATGACCTCGACGAACGCGGCATGTTGGAAGACACGCTGGTCATCTGGGGCGGTGAGTTTGGCCGTCCTGGCCTCACGCCAGGCGCGGACAAGGATCAAACCGGCCATCAGCATCGCGCCTTCACCTTTTGGATGGCTGGCGGCGGCGTGAAAGCTGGTCATGCGCATGGCGAAACGAGCCACGATGGCAGCACCGTCGTCGATGGCGCGGTGCATTTCCGTGATCTGCACGCCACCATCCTTCACCTGCTCGGTCTCGATCACGAAAACCTCGCCGTCGTCAGCGGCGGGCGCCGCATCCGCCTCACCGGCCTGCAAGGCGGCCAGGTGGTGAAGGATGTCCTGGCCTAGGCCGTGTTTGAAAACCATATTAGCGTCGAAAAAGGCGTCAGCAAAGTGGCCATCTCGCTCCGTCGAGATGAGCAAAAGGCTCTCGTTGATACCTACATGTCCCGGAATTCGTCACCAGTTCAGCCTGCCTCACGCTCAGTTCCTCTCGCGGAGCGAGAGGACTACTTTGCTTCGCCCTGTCGCAGTCCTTGGTTTTCAAACACGCTCTAGTAGGAGTTCTCTAGGCTGGGGCGACTACAGCCGAAGCATTCGGGAAAACGCTCGATACTCGCGATGAGACGATTCGTCCGCACTAAGTCATGATCAGGAGCTTCAATGAGCAAACTCCAGCTGCATGCGAAAGACTGCCAGCGATGAAGATGGAGGCATGATTCGATTGTTGGATTTGCCCCGCGTTCGCGTGAATTAGAACGCGCCAGAATACCGTATAGACTGACCTTCAAAAATGCCCCACCGTCGATTCTTCACCCGCTCCTGTCTGCTTTTCGCCTGTTTAGTCCTGGCAAGTGCCGTTCTCTCGGCAGAACCGTTTGATGCCTTTTTGGAGACGCATTGCCTCCGCTGCCATGGGCCGGAGAAAGAGAAGGGTGATCTGCGGATCGATCAACTCTCGCGGGACTTCAAACTGGGGGCGGATACGCATCATTGGGCGGAGATGATGGAGCAGGTGAACTCGGGTGAGATGCCGCCGAAGAAGGAGAAACAGCCATCGCAGGCGGAGATGGCGGCGTTTGTGACGAGTCTCGATGCACGCATCAAAGAGGGGCGTGCGGCGCGGATGGCGGCGAGGCCGGCGGTGTCGCATTATCGGCTGAGCCGGAAGGAGTATCAAAACACGGTCTATGACCTGCTCGGCGTGCGCTATGATCCGGCGAAACCGGGCGAGCTGAATGAAGACACGCTGTGGCATGGGTTTGAGCGCATCGGCTCGGAGCTGTCGCTATCGCCGTCGCATGTGGATCGCTATTACCGCGCAGCGGAGCTGGTGCTGGATCGCGCCTTCCCCACGACGGCGGGTGAGGCTAGAAAGGTGCGCAAGACGGCGGTGGACCTTCGTTACGGCGATGGAAAAGCGCAGCAGGCGGCGCTGGACCGTTTCGGCATCAAGCGGCCGCTGCGTTATCTTCTTTTCCCCGGCACGGTGCAAAATGCGCTCTCGACCAATTGGTTCGGCAAGACCGGACCGGAGCACAGTGGGCTCTACAAAGTGCGCATTCAGGCCAGCGGCATTCGTCCGCTTGGCGGGCAGCCTGCGCACCTGAGCATCGGCAAGAAGACCGGCGAGGAAACCGTGGATGGACTCATCGAGTTCGATCTCACCGCGCCGGAGGACAAGCCGCAGGTTTATGAGTTTGAGGTCTTCTTGGAGATGCCCATGACGCTGGAGTTTTGCGTTGTGGCCACGGACGTCGTGGATCGCCGACAAGGTGCGGCCTTCCGCAATGCGCTCGGCAGCCGCAGCGGCTACCTTTTCACTCACAGCAGCGAGACGATGCTGCTGAATCCGAACGCGCCGCAGATGTTTGATGACAAGGGCAACGGCGTCTTCTCGACGGTGCTGCTCGATTGGATCGAGTGGGAAGGCCCGCTGGTGTCGGAGTCGGAAAAAGCACACCGCGTGGACCTCGTGCCGCCGGATGATGCCACGCCCGAGGTGGTCGCGGAGCATCTGCAACGCTTTGCCGAGCGGGCGTGGCGTCGGCCGGTGAGAAAGGAGGAGTTGGAGCAGTATTTGCAATCCTACCGCACCGAGCGCGACGCGGGCGAGAAGCTGGCAGACGCGTATCGAGTCGCTTTGCAGGGCGTGATGACCTCGCGGCACTTCATTTATCTCGTCGAGGGCGATACCGTGGCTCGTGAGCGCCTCACCGACTCGGAACTCGCCTCACGGCTCTCGTATTTCCTCTGGAGCTCGATGCCGGATGACGCGCTCTTTGCGGCGGCCAAAAGCAGCACGCTGAATGGCGAGGGCCTGAAGAAAGAGGTGGATCGCATGCTCGCGGACAGCAAAGCCAGCCGCTTCATCGACGACTTCGCGCGGCAGTGGCTGCAACTGCACCGCGTGGGCATGTTCCCGCCGGATAAGAAGCTTTACCCCACCTACGACGCCTGGCTGGAGGAAAGCATGCGCAACGAGCCAGTGGAGTTCTTCCGCGAGTTGTTCAGCAAAAACATGCCCATTGATGGCTTCGTCGAATCCGACTGGACCATCGCCAATGCGCGGCTCTGCGACTTCTACGGCCTGCCTGAGCCAAAATCGGACGGCTTTCAGCGTGTGTCGCTGAAGCCCGAGAATCGTCGCGGCGGCCTGCTCACGATGGGCGCGGTGCTCGGACTCACGTCTGATGGCACGCGACATCGTCCGGTGCATCGCGGTGTGTGGCTCAGCGAAGTCGTTCTCGGCAAGCCACCGCCTCCACCACCCGCGAACGTCCCCGCCATCGAGCCCCCGACGCCGCAAAGCCCCAAAGCCACGTTGCGCCAAAAGATCGAAGCCCACCGTGAGGACGCCAACTGCGCCGCCTGCCACGCGAAGATTGATCCGCTGGGCCTCGCCTGGGATAACTACGATGCCGTTGGCCAATGGCGCACCCACGAGAAAGTGCCCGCAGGAGTCGGCAGCGACCCTATCATCGATTCCTCCGGCCTGATGCCCGACGGTCGCGCCTTCAAAGACGCCACTGAGTTCAAACAACGCCTCCTCGAAGACCGCGACAAACTCGCCCGCGCCTTCATCGACCACCTCTGCACCTACGCCCTCCGCCGCGCCCTCGCCTTCGACGACCAAGACGACCTCAACGCGATCCAGGCCGAGGCGAAAAAGAGCAATTACCGAATCAAAGACATTGTGCGTGCTGTGGCGATGTCGGAGCTGCTCCGCAAAAGATGATGAATGAGGTCTCCAGCAGATTCAGGGAGGCCAACAGATTATTTCAGAAAGGCTCCCTGAACCCAAAAAAGAAATCTGCTGGCTTCCCTGAGCCGAGTCCCCGAGACAGACGAAGTCAATCTGCTGGAATTACCCCCAACCCAAAAACGTGAAACCCAAACCTCCATCCGCTGACGATCCCATCACGCGTGCCTTCATCGGGCATGCGATGAAGGTGCATTCAGCCGTGGGGCCTGGACTCGATGAGGAGATTTATCACCAAGAGCTTGTCTCGACTCTCACAGCGGCTGGCATTTCCCATCTTTCCAAACCCAGGCGGGATTTGGTTTACCGTGGATTCGTCGCAGACACCTTTGAGCCGGATTTTGTGGTCGATAATCACTTCATTCCCGAGCTGAAGTGCCTGCGCGGGTCTTTCGCTCCTGAGCACTGGGTGCAGGTGGTTTGCTACTGCAAGTTCTGGCGGCTTCGCACGAGCCTGCTGGTGGATTTTGGCAAGCAAAGCCTGATTTGGGATCGCTTTCTCTACCGTTCCCATACCGCGAGCCTTCCTGAGATCAAACCGCCCGCTTTCGTAACCAATCCATCTCTGGCCAACGAAATCATCCATGTCGTGGCCGAGTGCCTGAACGAAATTGGCCTCGGTTATCGCCAAACGACTTGGAAGGGACTTGTCAGCGCCGCGATTCAATCTGTGGGGATCAAAGCCCATCTCAATCCAAGCGCCACGGTGCTCAATCACCCGCACATCACGATGCCTAGCCTCGTGATCGACGAAACCTGCGCCGTGTTCGTGACGGCCCTCAACGATGGCATCACAGCCACCGAGCGTTCCACTCTCCAAACTCATCTTCGTTGGCTCAACCTCGAGTGGGGCATCATCTTCCATTTCGGAAAGACCACCGCTGACTTCACTTTCGTCCAGAACCCCAAAAAGAAAGGTCTCCAGCAGATTCAGGGAGGCCAACAAATTATTTTTTCAGAATGAAATCCAAACCAGAAGCCCAATCTGCTGACCTCCCTGAATCTGCTGGAAAATCATCTCATCAAAACACGAAACAAGAACTTCCATGAACATCCAAACCCAATCCTGGCTCCTCAATCGCCGCCACGCGCTCAAGGCGCTGGGCAGCTTCATTTCATTGCCGATGCTTGAATGCATGGTGCCGCTTCGGGCCGCAGAAAGCGCCACGGCAGCGCCAAAGCGCAGTGCGTTCATCTACCTCGCCAATGGCGTGCACTCGCTGAACTACCAGATCACCAAAGAAGGACGTGGCTATGAGTTCTCTCGTTCGTTGAAGCCGCTGGAGAAGCATCGCGAGGTCATCACGCCGATCAGCGGGCTGCATCATCCGGGAGCGCTGAGCCATCATCACAACTGCATCTCCGTTTGGCTCACGGGTGGCAAGTTGGGACCTTCGGATCGCAACACGATCTCCGTGGACCAAAAGATGGCGGAGATCACCGCGCCGCACACGCGTTATCCCTCGATGGAAGTCGCCATCACGCAGGATTCGCTCGCGTGGACCGCCGATGGCGTGCGGTTGCCTGCGATGCGTCGTTGCAGTGAGATTTTCGCCTCGCTCTTTGAGGAACCGAAAGGCGGCAAAATGGCCCAGCGACGCGCCTTGCGCCGCAAAGGCAGCGTGCTCGATGCGAACCTCGCGGAAGTGCGTCAGCTCGAGAAAAAGATGGGCTCCGAGGACAAAGGCCGCATGGAGCAATACCTCACCTCCGTTCGCGAGGCGGAGATCCGCACCACCCGCGCCGATGCGTGGCTCGATACACCGCTGCCCTCCATCTCCGAGGCCGACCGAAACCGCACGAGCCGCGACATCGCCGCCACCAAGGCGGGCGATTATTTCCGCGCCGTCTATGACCTCATGGTGCTGGCCTTTCAGACCGATGTGACCCGTGTGGCCACCTTCAGCCTCGGCGGCGAGGGCGATGCCATTTCTATCCCCGAGATCGGCATCACCGAGTCGCGCCACCAACTCAGCCATCACGGCGGCGATGCGGGCTACATGGAAAAACTCACCAACTACGACACCTTCGCCATCGAGCAGTTCGGCTACTTCCTCACCCGCCTCTCAGAGACCAAAGACCTCAGCGGCAAGTCGCTCCTTGGCTCCACGATGGCCCTCTTCGGCAGCGGCATGTCCTACGGCCACAGCCACGGCAATGCGAATCTCCCGCTCGTGCTCGCAGGCGGCTCCGATCTCGGCCTGAAGCACGGCACGCACCTCGACTTCAACAAATCCGCCAAAGACTTCCAAGGCTACACCTTCGGCCCCGACGGTGCCCTCACCACCGCGCATTACCAAGTCTGCAGCCGCCCCGTGAACTCCGACGCCCACATGAGCAACCTCCTCCTCCTCATGGCCCAACGCATGGGCGTGGAGATCGATCAGTTTGGCGACAGCAAAAAGGTGATCGCGATATGATCCAAGCTGAGCATGCGCCGCCATTCTACCCAAAGGATGACCGTCCTTTGGTGGCCTTTACGCTTCCTTACGCCGAGATGGTAGCCCGTTTCGGTCCTGCTCATCGTGCGATGGATGAGTTAGATAATGAGCCCGGGCCTTGTGAATACTGGTCATTCATCTTCCCGTGCGGCCTGACGACCTTCATAACCTATCATTTTCATGCACCAACAGGCGCAGGAGGAAATGTCAGCGCCTCTTCACAGGAGATCGACCATATTTTGGAACATCTTCCGATCCGAGATTGCGTGTTTTGGCGTTTGGATGTCGCAGAGCCTGTTATCTACCGTGAGCGGGGTGGTATATTGCACAGCAAATGCCCGTCTCACACGCATGTCATCTGATCGTCCGCATGCCCTTTCTGCAAAACTCTCCGGCCATTTTTCCGACATAATTCCAATCCGCTCATTCTTCTGTCCCCATTCTTTTGTCGAAATGGTTCCTTCATCGTTCACGCACATCTTCACAGCCCTCTGCCTCGGCCTCACGCTGCTCACGAGTGCTGCTGTCGCCGCCAACGAAGCACCAGGAACGGAAGTTTTTCGCCCCGAAGCCGGAAAGTTCCCTCCGCTCGAAAAAGCCCACGCCTACCGTGGTGAACTCGTTTTTGTGGATCACGTGAACCGGCGCGGCAGCCTTCGCATTCAATCCGCAGGCATCTTTCGTTTCACGGCACCCAGTCCGTTTGCCATGCTGCCCTACGGCGTCGTCAGGTATCACGGCGCACCGGCAGATCTGCGCGATATTCCGCTCGGCACCATGCTTCATGTCCGCGCTTTTCTCCCGCCCGATCCAAAGAGCTCCGCCGTGCCCGTGCTGCCGATCCACAACCGCACCAAGACCAGCCACGGAGGCCTCGGCACCGCACCAGCCGAGAACCACGTCCTGCTTCTTGAAGACGAACCCAGCCACTGCCTTCACGAGGGATTGGTTTGGAAGCTCAAGGAACTGGAGATCAAAAACTGCGAAGGCAGTCTCATCGCCGGTCGTGAGACGAAACAAGGCACCGAAGGCAAGACTAGCGAAGAAACACTCTCCTTCGACGCTGCCACCCACATTTGGCGCGGTCGCGAATGCCTGCGCATCGAGCACTTGATCGCTGAAGGTGCATGGCCCGCCGAAGGCACAAAAGC
>JBILVU010000040.1:0-45072 GCA_044370285.1 Prosthecobacter sp. | reverse complement strand
AGCCGCGCCTGGGCCACCTCGGGCGCGATGGGAATGATCTGCCAGCCCTCCGCATCCGGCGCGGAGGCCTCGCCAAAGCCCCACAGCGATCCGCCTTCACCGCAAACGACGCTCGTGATGTCCGGCTCGTTATTGCCCCAGCGCAACTCGCCCGTTTTTGCCCACAAGAAGGAACTCGCGCCCGGTGTCTTCGCGTAGCTGCTGCCCGTGCCTTCCACCCAATCCTGCGTAATCGTGGAAACCGTCGTGCGCCGCAGCGGTGCCTCTGGCGACGCGAGATGCACATGCAGTTGCGCCTTGGTGATCTTCTTCCCACGCAGCGCCACCGGATCAAAGTCGATCAAGAAGAACTCCTGAATGCCCTTCAGCTTCAGCCGGTGCGACCCGCCATTGTTCCCCTCCACCTCCTTCGAGTAAGCAGAGATCCACAGGTCACGAGAAACCTCGACACGCTGCTGCGCATGCAAAGTGAGTGCGGCGAGAAGGAAGAGAGCGAGGCGTTTCATCATGGTGGTTGGGTAGGAAGTAACGCCGATGATGCGGGCATCATGTCATCCGAAACATCAGCAAGCGGCTGAGTTGCGCCAGGCAAAGGGCCACGCTGAAGGAATGGGATGAACGAATGTCGCGGCAGCGTTTGGGAGTGCTCCAGTCCTCTGGAGCTTTTCGCAGGCCGGGAGACGCTCGAAAGCGCCGGAGGCCCGGCGCACTCCAGGACGCTATCGCGAGCTTTCACCTGCTCGTGTCAGCGATGCCAAGCTCACCCGCTGCTTCCCTTGCGCATCGAAATTCGACGGGCTGAGCCACTGCTCGAAGACTGCACGCAGCGCGGGCCATTCTTTGTCGATGGCGGCATACCACGCGGTGTCGCGGTTGCGGCCTTTGCGCACGGTGGCTTGGCGGAAGATGCCTTCGAAGGACAGGCCGAGGCGCAGCGCGGCTTTGCGCGAGGGCTCATTGAGCGAATCGCACTTCCATTCGTAGCGGCGATAGCCGAGCTCGAATGCGTGACGCATCATGAGAAACATCGCCTCCGTGGCGGCGGGCGTGCGTTGCAGTCTGGGTGAGAAGTTCAGATGGCCGACCTCGATGCTGCCGCAGTCGGGCGTGATGCGCAGGTAACTCGCCACACCGATGGCTTCCCCACTCGCGGAATCGACGATCGCGAAGAAAAGCGGATCGCTGCTGCGGCTCTGCTGATCCAACCATGCCCGATAGTCCGCAAAAGACTCAAACGGGCCGTAGGGCAGGTAGGTCCAGTTCGCTCCATGAGAATCGAGCGCATTCGCGGCGAAAAGCTGCTCCGCATGCTTGGAAACATCGAGCGGCTCCAAACGACAGAAGCGGCCGTGCATGACCTCGCGGGCCGGAAAGGGCGGCTCTCGCCAATCGGCGACGATTTCGCCAAGCGGCTGATGCGTAGGTGAACGGATTGCGGGCATGTCGGCGGTTGAGGTTCGGCTTCTTCGCGCATCCTGTGTCTGACTCAAGATTTTCTCCTTATGTTACTTCCAAGATAATCGAGAGCTCATCTCTTCCTATACTGGGAGGTCCGATGGAGTCGGATGGTATGCCTCGCGTCATCACCATGCATGATGACGTTCAGTATAGACAATCAACGGACAACGATGTGCGTGTCCTTTGCATGAATAAACACCAAAAATTGAGTTAGCGTTCACGGACACGCCAGAAGAGCTGCTGTGCACCGCCTGATCCTTTGAATTTGGTTACCTGGCGGTCATTGCCGTAAATGGTTTCCTGCACAGTCCAAGTCTGCATGTCAGGGGACGATTCGATGTCGTAGCGAAAGCCGGAGGCGGCATGAAAATTCAGCTCCATGGCGGTCTGGATGGTCAGAGTGAAGGTTCCGGTGAGCGGTGTGATGTTGGTGTTTGTGTTGGTCGTGCCGCTGATGACATGGGTGGAGATGGTCCGGGATCGCAGTCCAGGGACGCTGACGGAGACCTGATGCAGCCCGGCGGGCAACCCACTGATGGTGTAGATGCCCTGGGCGTCCGTCGTCACCTCCTGGTCATAGATGCGGACGATCGCTCCTGGGATGACCTGGGACGTGACGGGGTGCCGCACACGCCCGCTGACTGCTCCGGTGTGCTGAAAGCTCGTGCGGTTGATGAGCAGCTTCACGAAATCAATGGCGTAGCCGTCCCCCGCGCCAGTGCTGTCGTCATCGATGCGTATTTCCAGCCGTCCGGTGCTCACCTGGCTGAGGAGATCTCCCTCGAGTCGCAGCGTGACCATCCGGCCAATGGGGCCCGTCTGGTTGATGGCATTGACCACCGTTTCCAACGCTGGCACACGAAGGCCATTGAGGGTGACGTAGTAGAGGCTACCCCAAACGGGAGCCTGGAAATCATCCACAAACATCTGAAGGCAGGCATTGGTGAGGGTCGCTGGAGGCGTGTATTCCAGCACGATCGGGCGCACACTGTTGGCGGGGCGGCTGGTGTCCCGTGTGTAGCCGTCGTCGCCGCTGGGTGGGTTGCCACGAAAGCTGGAGATGACCATGATGCGGTCGGTGCCATCGGGATCGGCGTGGTCCATTGTCCAAGGCCAGGTGTGGGAGGAGGTGCTGTTGCCGGAAAAGGGATTGAAACCCGCAGACCAACCGAAGCCGAGGTTATCAATGTCTCCCGTGCGGGCCATGAAGGCCGCTTCCGGAGTGTTGCTCATTTCGACGTGTTTCAGGCTCCAGTTTCCATCTTCAGGCGTCACCGTCTGGGCGGAGAGCTGGATGGTAAAGAGCAGCAGGAGAAGTGTGGCAGCGGTGGTTTTCATGAGGGATGTCCGTGGTCAAATCACTCACTGCAAGGACATCCACTGACGTTGATTTCACGATTTCTGAAAAAAGATTCACTCAAACTCAGCGAGCTGCTTCTCGGCTGCCTGGAGCAGTTTTTCTGCCTTGGCCGCACGGGGCTCCGGGAGGGCCTTCAGCTCTGCGATGCACGTTTCCAGCATGGCACGCGCCTCTGACTGGCGATCCATCGCGATGAGCAAGCTGACGAGCTGCTGTGCATCAGCATGCCGCTGAATGCTTTCAGCTTCATGCTGCCTCATGAGCGCCACTAAAGACCTCAAACTGGCCTCGGTAGCAGGAAAGTCCTTTTGCATCCGCTGAGCACGAGCGAGGGCGCGTAGCACGGGGATAGCCTCCACTGGCAGGGCACCTCCGGAGGCTGTGGGAAGGCGCTGCAAAGTGTCTTCGCAGAGCTGGCGGGCTTCGGTATGCCGCGCTGTGCTGCTTAGCTGCGTGGCGTGTGAAGCTATGGCCGCGAGACTGATTTCATGCCGCGGGCCGAGCCGCTTCTCGCATTCCCGCATCCAGTCAAAACTGACAGCGATGATGGCGGCATCATCCAGGCGTTCCTTGTGCAGCTTGATCAAAAATGTCTGCGCCTCCCTGACTCCCCTTTCAGCGGGGCCTACGGCATCCACAAACGCTTTCACAGCCTCAGCCGATGCCGTGGCGGCTTCATCGAGATGTTTCAAGCTGTGACTGATCTCAGCGAACTGCTGCAGGCTCCTCGCGAGGGCCAGATTGCGAACGGTGAAGCTTTCCCGGGCAATTCGGATGTTCTCACGACTGATCTTCAGCGCCTCCTCATGACGCTTCAATGCGATCAGGGCCTCGGCGAGTTCGATGCGCACATAGACGCGGGTGCCCTCAAGAAAACCCGCCGGCTTCTGTGCGCACCACATCTCCACCTGGGTCAGCACGTCAAGGGCGTCCTTCGCACGACCTGAACGGTTGAAGAGAAGGCCAAGAACAAAATGGGACGTGATCGTGCGGGCGTCGTCCCTGCCAAAGTGGGCCAGCATCCAGTCAGCAATCCTCTTTGCTGAATCAATCAGGGCGGCCTTGTCGGTGCTGATCTGAGATTCCTGCCGCAACAAGGCAAGCCGCAGGGTCCACAGGCGCTCATCTTCCGCTGGCAAAGCCTGCTCGGCGAGCTGCAAGGCCTGGCGCTGCATATCCACTGCCTCGCGATTCGGAGCGAAGTGGCCCAGCGCGGAAAGCATCATGGCCTTTCGCACGGGATCACCCTGAAAGTGACTGACTCGCTCCGTGACGGCCCGGCGTAACTCCTCGTGGGTGAGATTCCTGCCGCTGCGAATGCGCCCCATGTCCGCCATGGTCTCGATGAGCGCATGGGTGGCCGCATCGGCATCGTGAAGCTGTCGCCTTGCCTCCATGGCACTGTCTTCCGCAGCCCGCTGCGCCTGACTTGCCAGCGCAGCATGCCAGAGAGCCAAAGCCGTGCCTCCCAGCAAGGCGAGCACACTCACACCCACAGCCAGTGCGCCCGCGCGATGTCGCCGCATCCATCGCTGAGTGAGGTAAGCCCAGTTCGGTGCACGAGCACGCACGGGTTCATGGTTTAGAAACCTCTCGACGTCCTCTGCCAGAGCCGCAGCAGAGTCATAGCGGAGGTCACGCTCCTTTGCCATGGCCCGCCGGGTGATGAGTTCCAGATCGATGCTGATCTCTCGCCGCACATGCGTGGGCCTCACTGGCTCCACCTCGCGGATGCAACGGCGCATTTCATCCTGACCTGCTGCTGCGAACTCCTTCGGATCAAAGGGCGGTCTTTCGGTCAGCAGTTCGTAAAGCAGGGCACCGAGGGCATAAACATCGCTGCGGGTGTCGAGGTCACTGCTGGCCGCGGCCTGCTCCGGACTCATGTAAATCGGTGATCCCATCACATCCCCGAGTCGAGTCGCCAGCGTCAGCTCGGTGAGCCGGTCCGTGGTGGTGGCCTTGGCAATGCCAAAGTCGATGATCTTTGGCACCACCTCGTCATCCACGGCCTTCACCAGCACATTCGAGGGTTTCAGATCCCGGTGAATCATGCCTTTTTGGTGCGCATGCTCCACCCCGGCGCAGACTTTTTGAAGCAACCTCAACCGCTGCTCCAGCGTCAGCCCATGCTCGTGGGCGTAGTGTGTGATCGTGGTGCCGCGCACCAGTTCCATCACGAAAAAAGGCCTGCCACTCGGCGTCATGCCCGCATCCAGCACTTGAGCGATGCAGGGGTGATTCATGCGAGCCAGAGTCGCTCTTTCCAGCTCGAACCGAGCCATGACTTCTAGCGTGCTCATGCCCAGTTTGATGATTTTCAGAGCCACCTCGCGCTCTAGTGGCTCCGTCTGCCTGGCCTCCCAAACGGTGCCAAATCCGCCCTCGCCCAGCTTTTGCACCAGTGTGTAGATACCCACGACATCCCCCGGGCTTTCCGCCTCGACAGGCGGGCGTAGCGTGCTCGCCAGCATCGCGGCGGCACCGGCGTCATCGGTCACTGGGTTTGTGGTCTGCATGAGATCAGAGTTACTTCACCAAATGTCGGCAAAGATTTCATCCGAGACGACTCGAAAATCATCAAAAGCGACTTCGCAGTTGTTCGGGTAATCTTGATACGGCTAAAGTGGCTGAGCTTCGATATCCGCCTCATGGACTTCCAGACCACCCAATGGACCCGCGTCATCCGGTCGGCCAATAGCAGCACTCCAGAAGGAGCGGCTGCTTTGGAAAAGCTTTGTCGCGACTATTGGCCGCCGCTTTTTGAGTATGTGCGAAGCTTCGGCGTCCCCCATGCCGACGCGGAAGATCTGACGCAGTCCTTCTTCTCCAAACTCCTCACCAGCGGGCTGCAAGCCCAGGCCGACCGTGAGCGCGGCCGTTTCCGCACCTTTTTACTCACCGCCATCAAGCGCTTCATGATGAACGAGCACCGCCGTGACACTCGGCAGAAGCGCGGGGGCCCCGACAAAGAAGAACTCACCCTCGATGCCATCCCTGAGCCCTCAGGTGCGGACGACAGCCCCGATCGTGCCTTTGATCGCAAGTGGGCCCACACCCTCCTCGCGCATGTCATGGATCACCTCCGACAAGAGTGTGAAAGCTCCGGCCATGGCACCCGCTTTGCCGTGCTCTCTCCCCTGATTTTCGGCTCCTCCCGCGGCGACGGGGCCGAGCAAGCCGACGCGGAAAAACTCGGCCTCAGTGTTGCCTCCACTCGTGTCGCCCTCAGTCGCCTGCGCCAACGCTACCGCGACCTCCTCCGTGCCGAAGTCGCCCGCCTTGTCGATTCCCCCGATGAAGTGGACGACGAACTCGCCCACCTCATGCTGGCGCTTTCCTAGCTGAGGTTTGACAAGCCTTCTGGTGCAATCGCTGAAATGCGTGCTAGTCATAGAATTTAGCAAATTTTATCCCTAAAATCAGCGTCAAATTTGCATCTCAGTCGGGGTTCAGAACTGCTGATTCATCTTTCGCTATCAAAACCAAGTTCTCAATGTCCGCCTTCGCCCACACGAAGGAACTCGCGCCCGGCGTCCTCGCGTAGCTGCTGCCGGTGCCTTCCACCCAGTCCTGCGAGATCGTGGAGACCGTCGTGCGCCGCAGTGGGGCCTCTGGCGACGCGAGATGCACATTCAGTTGCGCTTTGACGACCTTTTTCCCGCGTAGCGCCGCCGGATCAAAGTCGATGAGGAAGAACTCCTGGATGTTCTTCAGCTTCAGCCGGTGCGATCCGCCATTGTTCCCCTCCACCTCCTTCGAGTAAGCCGAGATCCACAAATCCCGCGAGACTTCGATGCGTTGCTGCGCATGCAAAGTGAAGGTGGCGAGGAGGAAGAGAGCGAGACGTTTCATCATGGTGGCGGTGTGACAATACGAAGAGCATGCCTTCCCCATGTCACCCAAATCCATCGGCAAGCGGCTGATAAAGAGCCACGCTGAAAAAATGGGATGAACGAATATCGCGCCAGCGTTCTGGACTGCTCCAGCCTCTGTAGCTTTTCGCAGGCCGGAAGACGCTCGAAAGCGCCGGAGGACCGGGCGCACTCCAGGACGCTATCACGAGCTTTCACCTGTTCGTGTCAGCGATGCCAAGCTCACCCGCTGCTTCCCTTGCTCATCGAAATTCGACGGGCTGAGCCACTGCTCGAAGGCTGCACGCAGCGCGGGCCATTCTTTGTCGATGGCGGCATACCAGGCAGTGTCGCGGTTGCGGCCTTTGCGCACGGTCGCTTGTCGGAAGATGCCCTCGAAGGACAGGCCGAGACGCAGCGCGGCTTTGCGCGAGGGTTCATTGAGCGAATCGCACTTCCACTCGTAGCGGCGGTAGCCGAGTTTGAAGGCGTGACGCATCATGAGAAACATCGCCTCCGTGGCGGCTGACGTGCGTTGCAGCTTGGGCGAAAAGTTCAAGTGCTCCACCTCGATGCTGCCGCAGTCAGACGTGATGCGCAGGTAGCTCGCCACGCCCACCGCTTCGCCGCTCGCGACATCGACGATCGCGAAAAAGAGCGGATCACAGCCGAGGCACTGCTTTTCCATCCACGCGACATATTCCTCGAACTCGGTGAACGGCCCGTAAGGCAGATAAGTCCAGTTTGCGCCGGTGGAGTCGAGCTTGTTCGCGGCGAAAAGCTGCCGCGCATGCTTTTCCACCTCCAGCGGCTCCAGTCGGCAAAAACGGCCCTGCATGACCTCACGCGCCGGTGCCAGCGGCGGCTTCCAGTCGAGGACGGGTTCGCCAAGGGGCTGGTTTGGGTGGTCAGACATGGCGTGGCATCCGTCCGCCCGTTCGTGCCCAGCCTCAAGCAATTCTCAACATCGACGCGAGAAGCTGCGGCGGCATCACCCGCGCATGCAATTGCGGAAGGGCTTACTTCCAGTTCACCTTTACCTGCTGCTCGCGGCCGTTGCGGTCGTGGTATTTCACGAAGCCGTGCTCGATGCCGAATTCGTGGACGCATTTGGTCACTTTCACATCGTAGCAGCAGTATTCGGCGATCTTTGCCACGAGGCCCTGCTGCCACCACTTCAATGCATCCAGGCCATCGGCGGTCTTACCGGTGCCGAGCGTGGCGGCGGCGACGGCATCGAGCTTGATGCGATGACCGAGGAGTTTTTCGAGATCGACGAGGAGATCGAAGCTGTGGAGCTGATCGCGGAAGTCGAACAGGCTGTGGCCCATGAGCACCTCGTAATCGAAGCTGATATGGTTAAAGCCCACGACGAGGTCAGCGCGGCGGAGCTGATCGATGAGGGCCTGGGTTTCGTCCTCTGTATAGATCATGTATTCCTGCAGCTTGGTGCTGTAGGTGCAGGCCACGGAGATGCCCATGAGGTGTTTGTTGCCCCAGCCGCCCACATCGTTGGCCGTGCGGCGTGTTTCGAGGTCAAAATAAACGATGTCGCGGGCCATGCGCTCGGATGGAGGTGCGTGGCTCAGCCGATGCGGTAAACGATGCGAGCCTTGTCCATGTCGTAGGGGGACATTTCGAGCTTCACGGCATCCCCGATGACGAGGCGGATGAATTTTTTGCGCATCTTGCCGGAGATGTGGGCGAGCACTTCGTGGCCGTTGCCGCGCAGCTTCACACGAAACATGGTGCCGGCGAGCACGGAGGAGATCACGCCTTCGAGCTCAATGGCTTCCTCTTTTGGCTTCACCTCGGGTGGTGGCTCGGGGCGACGCTGCGGTGGGGCGCTACGAGGAGGTGGAGGGGCAGGGCGAGGCTGATTGCCACCCACGATGCCACGAGGCGGACCGCTGCTGTTGCCACCGACGATGCCACGAGGTGGGCCACTGCTGCCCGTGCGGGCCGGACCCGTGCCGCCGACGATGCCACGCGGTGGTCCACTGCTGCGGCCAGGAGGGCCGGAGCGTGAGTTGTGATTCGAGGGGCCGCGGTTCGGGGGGCGATTCTGCATAAGGGAAGGTACGAGAGAAAAACTTGGCATGGAGGATGTACCCTCAAACGGGGATGACAAGGCGGAAAATCGCCAAAGCCCCTGCGGCAGAAAGGATCACTCTACCCGGGTTGGCCGGGAGGGGTGGCTTTGGGGGCCGGAAAAAGTGGTTGCGTCTCCTCCGAAAGTCTCCACTGTCCGCCCCCGCTCGAATCCCCACCCTTTTTCCACCCCGTATCATGGCCGTCGTTATCCGTCTCCGTCAAGAAGGTGCCAGGCACCGCCCTGTCTTCCGCATCATCGCCACCGACAAGCGCGTCCGTCGTGATGGCCGCTTCCTTGAGATTCTCGGCACTTATGACCCTCAGAAGGGCATTGAAAATGCCACAGTGAAGCTCGATCGCGTGCAGGACTGGGTTTCCAAAGGTGCCAAGCCTTCCGATACCGTCGCCAGCATCATCAAGCACGCCACCAAGGCTGCTGCCTGAGATTAGTCCGGCTCGACCCGACGCCTTTTTTCCAAAGAACCCGGTGCCTGCCAAAGGGCCGGGTTCTTTTGTTTGCTCTCTGATTCACCCGTTTCATTCTCCCCGCCATGGACGCCCCTGAAGCCCTTCGCGAATTCCTCTCCTACGTTGTCGCCAATCTGATCGACCACCCCGAGCAGGCCACCATCGCCGTTGGTCCGGGTTCCAACGGAGCCACCAGCTACCGTGTGCAGCTTGCCAAAGACGACGTGCGGCATGTGATCGGTAAAAATGGCATGACCGTGAGCTCCATTCGTTCGCTGCTGAATGTGGCGGCGGAAAAGCATGGCATCAAAATCTCCCTCCGCGTGGACCCGGTGAAGGAAGACGAAGTGATCGCGGAAGCCTCTCCGGCATCCGAAGCCCCCGCCGCGTGAAGGCTGGCTCCCCGGTGAAACCACCGCATTGCTGATTGCATGCCTGTGGAGGCAGCGTACCCATCCGCCGCCATGCTTCACAACGTCTATTTCTGGCTCAAGCCCGACCTCACCGCCGATCAACGTGCCACCTTTGAATCGGAACTCGCCCTGCTTCCGAAGATCAGCTACCTCGCCCACGGGTTCGTTGGCAAACCGGCTCCCACGGAGAAGCGCCCGGTCACGGATCACTCCTTCAGCTATTCCATCTCGCTGCTCTTCAAGACCATGGAGGACCACGAGTTTTACCAGAAGGGCTGCCCGGATCACCAGCGCTTTGTGGACACCTGCAAGACCTTCTGGGCGCGCGTCGTCGTGTATGACAGCTCACCCTTGAGCTGAGTTTTACCTCCTCCAGCCATGCCTTACACCTTCCCCAAGTCGGCGGAGCTCTTCGCCCGTGCTCAAAACAGCATCGCCGCCGGCGTGAACAGCGGCATTCGCAAGATGGAGGCCCCCGTGCCGCTGTATTTCGATCACGGCAAGGGCTCGCGCCTCTTCGATGTGGATGGGAATGAGTACATCGACTTCCAAATCGGCCAGGGAGCCATTTTGTATGGTCACGCGCCGCAGGGCATGGCCGAGGCGATTTCCGCGCAGGCCTTCAAAGGCACCCACTGGGCCGCGCAGAGCGAGCTGGAGATCGAAGTGGCCGAGCGTCTGCAAAAAATGATCCCGGGAGCCGAGCGGGTGCGCTTCAACAACTCCGCCACCGAGGTCGTCCTCTCCGCGCTGCGCCTCGCGAGGGCGCACACGGGCCGCCCGCTCATTTTGAAGTTCGAGGGCCACTACCACGGCTGGGCCGATGAAGGTCTCGTCGGTTTCGCCCCTCCGCCTGACAAGTGGGGAAGCGAGGACGATCCCACGCGGCTGCATCCCAGCCAGGGCGTCATTCCCGAGGTGCTGAACACCTTCGTTGTCGCCCGCTGGAATGATCCCGAGCACCTGCGCCAACGCGTCAAAGAGCATCACGGTCAGATCGCCGCGATTATCTTCGAGCCTGTACTGTGCAACACCGGCTGCATGCCACCCGTGCCCGGCATGATCGACACCATCCGCGAGCTTTGCGATGAAAACGGCATCGTCATGATCGCCGATGAAACCATCACCGGCTTTCGCTTCGGCGCGGGCTGTGCGCAGACCTTCCTCGGTTTCACGCCTGATCTGACCATCCTCGGCAAGGCGGTCGGCGGTGGGGTGCCCTTCGCGGCCCTCGTCGGCAAAGAAAAGTTCTTCGCCAAGATCATCAGCGGCCAGGTGGTGCATGCTGGCACCTTGAATGCCAATCCGCTCTGCCTCGCCGCCGCAAAGTGGTGCCTCGATCAGGTCATCGCTCTCGGTGATAGCCATCCAGCCGGAGTCATTGATCTCGGTGAGCAATTGATGGCTGGCCTCTGCCAGCTCGCCCAGCAGCACGCGGTGCCCGTCCTGCCGCAGGGCTTTGGCCTCGTCTTCCACTGCACCATGCTCAAGCCCGATGTCGAGGAAGGCCCCATCCTCGACTACCGCGACTACGTCCACCGCCACGACGCTCCACGCTGGGCACATCTTCGCCGCTGCCTCCTCGAAGAAGGCGTCCGCGCCATCGAACGCGGCCTGTGGTTCATCAGCCTCGCCCACACTCAGGCGGACATTGATGAGGCGCTAAATCGGGCTGAAAAGGCCTTCGCAAGGCATGCGGCAGAGTGGAAGGTCGCGTGAGGAAAACGGTCAGGACGTTCGCTTTTGCCGCAGAGGAGCAAAGAGGCAGAGGACGCAGAGTTTGAATTATTCTCTGCCCTCTCTGCTCCTTCGCCCCTCTGCGGCAAATCGAGTAAGTTGTGATGCAGAATTCCATCGCAAAGCTCACGACATGCTTCAAAGGGTTCTCCCATCATGCTGATCTCCGAGATCTTTTACTCTGTGCAGGGCGAAGGGACGCTTGTGGGCGTGCCTTCGGTGTTTGTGCGGACCTCCGGGTGCAATCTGCGGTGCCGGTGGTGTGACACGCCGTATGCGTCGTGGAAGCCCGAAGGCACGGAGATGAGCGTGGAGGAGCTGTTGCAGGCGGTGAATGCACATCCGACGCGCTTTGTCGTCGTGACAGGTGGCGAGCCGATGGTGGCCAAGGAGATGCCGCGGCTGCTGCAAAGGCTGCGTGATGCTGGGAAGCACATCACGATCGAAACGGCGGGCACCATCCCGCCGGAGGGCGTGGCCTGTGAGCTGGCCTCGATCAGCCCAAAGCTGGCGCATTCGACGCCCGATGAGGCTTCCGCAGGCAAAGCTTGGGTGGAGAAGCATGAGCGACTTCGGCTTCAGCCGGAGGTTTTGCGGGCCTGGTGCTCGACGTATGATTTTCAGCTCAAATTCGTCATCGCCAGCGAGGCGGATGTTTTGGAGGTGAAGGCCGTCATCGACTCCATCGGCATCGAAATTCCCCCGGAGAATGTTTTGCTCATGCCGGAAGGCATCACGCAAGAGGCGCTGAAAGCCCGGCAGATGCTGCTGGTGGATGTTTGCAAACGCGAGGGCTGGCGCTACTCGCCACGGCTGCACATCGATCTCTTCGGCAACAAGCGCGGCACATGAGCCCGGCCTTCAAACGCAAAATCGGCCGCGTGCTCTGGACGTTGGTGCTTGTGACCTTACTCGCGGTCGAGTTTTGGTTCCGTGCGGTTCGTGAGCCTACGCCGCGCGAACCGGTGGTGGAGGTTCAAATCCTCCAACCGCTCTCCGGCGTGCGTTTCATCGACGATGAGACCAATGACGGCGATAGCTTTGTCGTCGAGCATGATGGGCAAAAGCTCGTGCTGAGGCTCTACTTCGTCGATTGCGCCGAAAAGCGGGAGTACAAACTCGTCGCTGGAAGGTTGAAGGATCAGGCCGGCTACTTTGGCGGCCTCAGCATCCCGCAGACACTGAAGCTTGGCCAGCAAGCCAAGGCCTTCACCGCCGATCTGCTGCGCTCGCAGCCTTTCACCGTCTTCACTCGCTGGGAACGCGTCTATGACAGCGAGCGCATCTACGCCGTCATCCGCTTCGATGATGGTGAAGACCTTGCGCACAAGCTCGTGCAGGCCGGTCTCGCCCGCATCCACACCAAAGGCGTGAACATGCCCGACGGCAAAAAAGCCAACGACTACGAAAACCACCTTCGCGAGGTCGAAAAGGAAGCCCGCGCCGCCCAACGTGGTGCCTGGGGCATGCCTCGAAGGGCTCCAACGACAAAGCAGATGCCCAAATGACAGGCTTGCGAATTGGCTTCCGTATTCAGCGGCCATGCACACACCGCTGTTTCGTCCCTCGATGGACCGCCGGGCCTTTTTGACGGCCTCGACGGCGGGATTGGCATCGCTGGGCTTCAAAGGGGGCGTGAAGGGCTCCACCGCGCCGACCGTTTCGCTGCCGACACTGGCGAAACCGGCCAAATCGACGGTGCTGTTCTTCCTCTGCGGCGGTTCCTCGCACATCGACATGTGGGACATGAAGCCGGACGCGCCGCTGGAGTATCGCGGCGAATTCAAACCGATCCGCACCACGGGCGACGACATCGTCTTGTGCGAGCACCTGCCGCTGCTCGCCAAACAAGCGCATCGTTTCGCCATGATCCACGGCATCACCGATGGGGGCCGGGCCACGGGCGATCATCACGCCGGTTATTACTACAACCTCACCGGCCACGCCCCTGATCCCACCTTCAAGCAGCAGGGCAATGACCGCCGTCCCTATCCCGAGGACTGGCCTTACATGGGCAGCGTCGTCAGCATGAAGCGTCCGCAGCATCCCACGCTGCCCTCGCTCATCACCCTGCCGCACAAGCCCAGCAAGCTGCCCTTCACGCGCCCCGGCCAGTTCGCAGGCCGCATCGGCATGGAGTTCGATCCGTTTTTGCTCAATGGCAGCTTCGAAGAGCCGCTGAACTTCGCCGCGCCCACCATCAGCATCGGCGGTAGCATGACCGCCGCACGCATGCAGGACCGCCAGGGCCTGCTTGCCGCCTTGAACAGCGCCCGCCGCGATCTCGATCACGAGGCGGCCATCCAAAACTACGCGAAGCAGCAGGAGCGAGCCTTTGATCTGCTTTCATCGAGCAGCACGGTGAATGCCTTCGACATCCAATCCGAGCCTCTGGCCCTGCGTGAGCGCTACGGCCAGGACATCAACGGCATGAGCCTCCTCATGGCCCGCCGCATGGTCGAGGCTGGCGTGCCCTTCATCACGGTCTTTTGGAAAGAGGACGAAGGCCTGCACAAGAAATGCAAAAGCGCCGGCGGCTGGGACACGCACGGGAACAACTTCAACTGCCTCCGCGATGACCTCCTGCCGCAGTTTGATCGCGGTTTCTCCGCCTTCCTCGAAGACCTTTCCGCACGCGGCTTGCTCGATGAGACGCTCGTCCTCGTCACCAGCGAGATGGGCCGCATGCCGAAAGTCGGTGATCGCCGCAGCGGCGGCCCGCTCGGCGCAGGTCGCGATCACTGGACCGCTTGCATGAGCGTTCTGATGGCCGGTGCCGGCATCCAAGGCGGCCAAGTCGTCGGCGAGACCGATGCCCGCGCCGAGTATCCCAAAGATCGTCCCATTTACCCCGAGGACATCACGAAAACCGTCTATTACGCCATGGGCATCGATAACCTCGACGCCAAAGACAAACTCGGCCGCACCTACAACCTCCTCGAAGAGGGCAAAGCGCTCACGGAGCTGTTTTAAGCCAAGTTGGCAGGTCACGTTCGCCCTCGGATTTGGCCTTGCGCGGGTTTGCTTTGGCGGGCAGTCTCCGCGCCCTTTCCCATGTCAGACCCTGCGAAAACCTCCATCGGCATCGATTTCGGCGGCACCTCCGTAAAGCTCGGCGTTTGCCGCGGCGATGAGCTGCTCGTCACAGATGCGCCCATCCCCACCGCGAACTTTGCCGGCCCTGCGGCCCTCATCGGCGAGATGGCGGCCCGCGTGAGCAAGCTGCGTGAAACCTACCCGGACATCTGCGCCATCGGCGTGGGCGTGCCGGGCCTCGTGGATTTCGATCACGGCTTCGTGCATGAGCTGACGAACGTCCCCGGCTGGAAGCATGTGCCGCTGAAGACCATCCTGGGTGAAAAGACCGGCCTGCCCGTGCTCGTGGAAAATGACGCGAACGCCATGGCGTATGCGGAGTTCCGTTACGGAGCGGGTCGCGGCCTGAAGAATGTCATCGGCCTCACGATGGGCACCGGCATTGGCGGCGGCGTGGTGCTGGATGGGAAGATGTTTCGCGGCAGTGGCTTCGCAGCGGGCGAGATCGGCCAGATGAGCATTCACTTCGACGGCAAACCCGGCCACTATGGCAATCTGGGTGCCCTCGAAAAATACACCGGCAATCAGCAGATCGCCGAGCACGCCGTGCTGCGCTACGCCGAGGCCGGCATCACGAAAGACATCGACGACTGCACGCCAAAAATGATCGCCGCCGCCGCTCAAGCCGGTGACGACATCGCCCGCCAGATCTGGGGTGAGATCGCCGACTGGCTCGGCACCGCGATCGCCAGCATTGCGTGGCTTTTGAATCCAGACGCCTTCGTCATCGGTGGTGGTGTGGCCCAGGCTGGCGACCTCATCTTTGATCCGCTCAAGCGAAAGGTGCAGAGCATGCTCAGCACCGTGGTCTGGGAGCGTCTGCAAATCGTGCCCGCCCGTTTCAGCAATGAAGCTGGCATCATCGGCAATGCGGCTCTCGCGGCGGATGCGGTTTAGAGAAGCGCCTCGGTATGACGCCTCTTTTCGTCCCCTCAGATCACTTCCGTGAGCTCGCTCCGAGCGACCTCTTCCCCGATGCCTCGCGTCCGCTGGAGATCGATCTCGGCTGCGGAGATGGCACCTTCCTTCTCGGCATGGCGGCGCATCACCCGGAGCGTGATTTTCTGGGCGTGGAACGCATGCTGGGTCGCGTGAGCAAAACGGCGCGGAAGATCGCGTTGCAAAAGCTGTCGAATGCTCGCATCATGCGTCTCGAAAGCGCCTACACCGTCGCGTGGCTGCTGCCACGGGCGAGCGTGAGCAGGCTGCATCTGCTCTGTCCTGATCCGTGGCCGAAAAAGAAGCACGCCGCCCGCCGCTTGGTGAATCAGGCCGAGTTCCTCGATGGCCTCGTGCGCACCTTGAAGCCAGGAGGCGAGTTTTTGCTCAAGACAGACGACCAGCCTTACTTTGAAGATGCGCTGCTCAGCCTCGAATCTCGTGCGCATCAGTTTGAAAGGCTCGATTGGCCCGAGGATGCCTTTTTTTACCCCATCACCGATTTTGAGCAAAGCTGGCTCGACGTCGGCCGCGTCATCCACCGGGCACGCTGGAGACTGAAATCGGAATGATGTAGCCGCTCGTAAGGGAAGTTCATGCCGATTTGCCCGGATGAGCATTCCACAGTGGATTTCAGCGGGTGGAAATGTTTCACTCCGCCGCATGCTCCGAACCGCCTTCGCCCTCCTCGCTCTTGTTTCGACCGTTTTCGCCCGTCAGCCGAATGTGGTGCTGATTTTGGCGGATGATCTTGGCTATGCGGATCTCGGTTGTTTTGGCTCCAGCACGATCCAAACGCCGCACCTCGACAAGCTGGCGGCGGAAGGCGTCAAGGGCACCAGCTTCTATGTCTCGCAGGCCGTGTGCAGCGCCTCGCGGGCTTCGCTGATGACGGGCTGCTACGCGAACCGCGTGGGCATGCAGGGAGCGCTGAATCACACCAGTCGCGAAGGCTTGAACCCCTCCGAATGGACGCTGCCGGAGATGCTGAAGGAGAAAGGCTATGCCACGGCGGCCTTTGGCAAATGGCACCTGGGCACGCGGATGATGTTTCATCCGATGAAGAACGGCTTCGATGAGTTTCTCGGCATCCCTTACTCGAACGACAACACCAAGTACCATCCCTCGCTGGCCAAAGAGATGCCGCCGCTGCCGCTCTACGATGGCCTGAAGGTCATCGAGAGCGATCCGGATCAGAGCCTCTTCACCCAGCGCTTCACCGAGCGGGCCGTGGCTTTCATCGAGCGGCACAAGGCGGAGCCGTTCTTCCTTTATGTGCCGCATGTGATGCCGCATGTGCCCATCTTCGCCTCCGAAAAATGGCGCGGGAAATCCGGCGTGGGCCTTTACGCGGATGTCGTGCAGGAGCTGGATGATTCCGTGGGCCAGATCGTGGATGCCGTGAGCCGCTGCGGGTTGGGTAAGGAAACACTGATCCTCTTCTTCTCCGACAACGGGCCCTTCCTCAGCTATGGCAATCATGCCGGCTCCGCGAAGCCGCTGCGTGAGGGCAAGCTGACCAGCTTCGAGGGCGGTGTGCGCGTTCCTTTCATCGCCCGCTGGACCGGTCGCCTGCCCGCAGGTCGCGAATGTGCGGAGCCAATGATGGAGATCGATCTGCTGCCGACCCTCGCCGCGCTCGTTGATGGCAGGATGCCGGAAAAGAAGATCGACGGCCAAAACATCCTGCCTGTGCTCGAAGGCGGTGCGTCACCGCATGAGGCGCTTTATTTTTACAGCGGCGATGAATTGCAGGCGGTGCGCAGCGGCTCGTGGAAACTGCACTTCACCCATCCCTACATCTCCGTGGATGGTGAGCCGGGCCGCGATGGCAAACCGGCTCGTTTTGGCCAGATGAAGCCGAAGTCGATCACGCAAAGCGGCATCGACGGCATCGCCACGCGTCATGGGTATGCGGTGAAGCAGCAAAAGACGGCGCTTTACGATCTCAGCCGTGATCCGGGCGAGTCGGAGGATGTTGCCGCGCAGCATCCCGAGATCGTCGAGAAGCTCCAAAAGCTGGCTGCTGGCATGCGCGGCGATCTCGGCGATGCGCTGACGAAGACCAAAGCCACTGGCGCGAGGCCCGTGGGACGTGACAACTAATCCGCACCCCTTCCAAATCATGCGCCTCGTTATCCAACGCGTCTCTGAAGCCTCCGTCACCATCGACCAAACTGTCACTGGTCGCATCGGTGCCGGTTTGATGATCCTTTGTGGCATCGAGAACGATGACACCGCCGAGGATGTGTTCTGGCTGGTGCAGAAGGTCACGCAGATGCGCATCTTCAGCGATGCGGAGGGAAAGATGAATCTCAGCGTGAAGGACATCGGCGGAGGGCTGCTGGTGGTGAGCCAGTTCACGCTGCACGCCAGCACGAAGAAGGGAAACCGCCCAAGCTTCATCCGCGCCGCAAGGCCGGAGCAGGCCATCCCTCTGTATGAGCAATTCATGAGCGCCCTGGAGGCTGACACCGGCAGGAAGGTGGAGCGCGGTGTCTTTGGCGCGGACATGCAGGTGGCCCTCATCAACGACGGCCCGGTGACCATCGTGATCGACTCGCGAGCACGCGAGTAGTTCGTCGTTCCCCGCCTGCATCGCTGTGCCTGCCCGCATCGCTACGCGAAGCGTTGTAGGCGGGCGAAGCACTGCGGGCAGGGGGCTTTAGCCCGTTCAGGAGTCTGGAATCACGGCCTGAAGGCCGAACTACAAACATCAACACCGTCACACGCGCTCCGGGGTAGCGCCCGCAACATCCAGCCATGCATGCCCAAACCACGCGGAGCAGGAAAGGCATGCCTCGGCAAGGTTGACTCCCACATCCAACCCAACCATGAAACGCAACGATCCCATCTCCCACCTCATGACCCGCAACGTGATCACCGTGCATCACGGCGATCCGATCTCGAAAGTCCGCTCCCTTGTGCGTGAGCACGGCGTGCATCACCTCCCCGTCGTGAGCGGCGACCAGCTCATCGGCATCATCACTTGGAGTGACATTCTCCGCGTGAGCTTTGGCGATGCCTTCGGCACCGACGAACGCACCGTGGACGCCACACTCGACCACACGCTCACGCTGGAGCAGGTCATGAAAAAAGATCCTGTCACCCTTCCTGAGACCGGCACCATCCGCGAAGCCGCTGAAATTCTCGCCAAGAGCGAATTCCATTCCCTCCCCATCGTCAACGGCGGCAAAGTCGTCGGCATGGTGACCTCGACGGACCTCATCCGCTATCTGGTGGATCAGTTTTAGCCTCACTCGCCGAGCGGCTTGAACGCTCGGTTTGCCGCAGAGGGGCAGAGGAGCAAAGATGGCAGAGTTTGGTTCCGATCAAAACTCTGCGCCCTCTGCTTCTTTGCCCCTTTGCGGCAGAGACAAGTTTTGGGAGAAGATTAGCCCATCAGCGCTACCGCGATGGGCTTGGCCAAAATGTTGTTTATTCGGATGAGCCATTGCCGTAAAACTCGGTAGATCATCATGGACACACCGAACTCCTCCCTCTCTCTATGGCTCATGATTCCTGGCCTGATCGGGTTCGCCATATGCTTCATCACCCAGTTCAAACTTAAACATCATGTGGATCGGGAGAAGGTCATGAATCTGACGGACATGGCTGAGTTGTTTCCGAACGGGCTACCTCCCAAAAAGGTGCTCACTGAGCAGGGATGCAGGCTGCTTTGGTGGTTTCGTATCGGAATCGGGCTTTTCGCAGTCAATATGCTGCTGGTCGCTCTGCTGTCTCGTTGAGGCTCACCCCATCAGCGCCACGGCGATGGGATCGACGAGAGGTTTGCCGGTGCGGGTGAGGCGCACAAAAGCCTCGTCATACCCCAGCAAGCCCTGATCACGCAGCGTGTCGAGCATGCGGCGTTGATCGGGGGCGATGAGATCGAGGGGCAAGCCACGCTTCGTGCGAAGTTCGAGGCCGAAGCGTTCGGTGCGGCGGTTTTCATCGGTGAGCACTTCGACATCTATCGCGGTCGTTTCACCGGCGAGGGTGAGGGCGATGTAGCGATCCGTGTCCGGCACGTTTTTCCAGCGGCGGCCCTCGACCGTCGAGAACGCTCCGGGGCCGATGCCGAGGTAATCCGCGCCGAGCCAGTAGGCCTCGTTGTGCTGGCTGCGATGGCCGGGCTGGGCGTAGTTCGAGATTTCGTAGTGCTCGAAGCCGCCGACTTCGAGCAGGTCGATGGCGAGATGGAAGAAATCGGCATCACGACCTTCATCGGTGCGGAATTCACCTTTTTGGAGGCGGCGGAAGAAGTCGGTGTCCTCCTCATAGTTGAGGTTGTAGGCCGAGATATGGTCGGGCTTGAGCGAAAGGGAGTGTTCGAGGGTTTGACGCCAGGTTTCCAATTCCTGGCCGGGTATCGAAAACATCACATCGAGGTTCAAACTGGGGAAATTCGCCTCGCGAAGTACCTGCCACGTTTCTTCGGCTTCGGCGGGCGAGTGATCGCGGCCGAGCGTTTTGAGCGTGGCTTCATCCCAGGCCTGGATGCCGAGAGAGATGCGTGTGACACCCATCTCACGCATGAGCGCCGCTTTGGAAGGCGTCACGGTGCGTGGATTGGCCTCCATCGTGAATTCGGCAACCTCGCTGAAGTCCACCCGCTCACGCAAGCCACGCAGCAGTCGCTCCAGATGCGTGTCACTGAGCATCGTGGGCGTGCCGCCGCCGAAAAAGATGGTCCTTGGCTTCAGCGGCTGCTTTTCGACCTCTTTGAGCAGCGCATCGACAAACGCCGTCATGTCCGTCCCGCCCGGCGTGTGCTTGTGAAAGCTGCAATACGGGCAGATGCGGTGGCAGAAGGGGATGTGGACGTAGAGGTGGCGCAAGGGAGGTACGTTGTTCACGCTTTAGCGTGCTTTCATCCTGATGACACGCTAAAGCGTGAACAACGTACCATGTCCGACGAAACCCATCATGAACGCGAGCTTGGCGGCCAGTTGCTGGCGGCGGTCTCGCGGTCGTTTTATCTCACGCTGAAGGCTCTGCCGAAGGAACTGCGAGAGCCCATTTCACTCGCCTACCTGCTGGCGAGGACGGCGGATACCATCGCCGACACGGCCAGCGTGAGCGTGGCGGTGCGGCTGGATTGCCTGGAGCAGTATCGAGCCTTGGTCAGAGATGGCGGTGGAGGTGAAAACCTCGCCGCGGTGCTGCGGGAGCAGTTTTGCCCCAAGCAGAGCGATGAGGCGGAGCGGCGGCTGATGGAAAAATTCGCCGATGGCATCGCCTGGCTGCGCACGATGGCTCCGCGACCTCTCGCAGCGATCCAGAGCGTGCTGGAGCACATCATCGACGGCCAGATGCTCGACATCCGCCGCTTTCCTTCCGATGGAAAACTGCGTCGTTTGGCAAATGACACGGAGCTGGATGACTACACCTGGCTCGTCGCCGGCTGCGTGGGCGAATTTTGGACGCAGCTCTGCGCCAGCGAGCTGCCCTCCTCGCTCGATCCGGCGGTCACGACGGAGCAGATGCAGGCCTGGGGCGCTCGCATGGGCAAAGGCCTCCAGCTCATCAACATCCTGCGCGACATCGGTGAGGACACCCGCGATGGCCGCTGCTACCTGCCTTGCGAGCCGGAGCAACTCCAGGCCGAGTGGCGGCGCTGGCTGCAAACCTGCATCGAGCATCTCGAAGGCGGCCTGCGCTATGTGCAGCACGTTTCCCACGGCAAACTGCGCTACGCCACCGCCCTGCCGCTGCTGCTGGGCATTCAAACCGTCGCCAAAATGCGCTCCACCGCCTGGGAGCAGCTACTCCAAGGCGTGAAGATCTCCCGCCTCGACGTCGCGAGCATCCTCGCCCAGGCAATGATCGCCTGCCGCAGCCCCGAGGCGTTGGAGAGGCTGTATCGGAAGCTGGGGGCGTGAAAGTTCGTTGCCTCGCTGCGGCTTCGATGCTCCATGCTGGCGACTTACCCCATCCATGAAAGCCCTCGTCCTCACCGCCCCCTGCGAGTTTAACTTCGATACTCAGTTCCCCGAACCCACGCCCGCCGCGGGTGAGGTGCTGATCCAGGTGAAGGCCTGCGGCATCTGCGGCAGTGACATCCACGGCATGGACGGGCGCAGCGGTCGCCGCCAGATGCCGATCGTGATGGGGCATGAAGCCGCCGGTGAAATCATCGAGCTGGGCGAAGGCGTCACGGATTGGAAGCTCGGCGAGCGTGTGACCTTTGACTCCACCGAATACTGCGGTGAGTGCGATGAGTGCCAGTCCGGCTTCGTGAATCTGTGCCCGAACCGCAAGGTGCTCGGCGTCTCCCCCGGCAGCTATCGCCGTCATGGCTGCTTCGCGGAACGCATCGCCCTGCCCACGCGCATCCTTTACCGCATCCCGGAGGCGCTTTCGTATGAGAAGGCCGCGTTTGCCGAGCCGGTGAGCATCGCTTTGCACGCCGTGAACCTCGCCGATGGCGTGGAAGTGGGCGAGGCCTTCACGGAGGTCGAGGAAGGCCACTGCGGCGAAGGCTGCGAATGCCATCCCGAGCAAAAAGGCGGCACGGCGGTGGTCGTGGGCGCGGGATTGATCGGATTGCTTGTCGTTCAGGCGCTCAAGGCTCGCGGCTGGGATCGTGTGATCGCTGTCGATCTCGATGAAAAGCGTCTCGAACTCGCCAAAAAGCTCGGCGCGAGCGAGGCCTTCCACGCGAAGCAGGAAAACCTGGCGAACCACATTCGCGAGATTTGCGGCGGTGATGGTGCGGATGCCAGTTTTGAGGTCGTGGGAGCTGCCGCACCCCTGGATCTCGCGATTCGCAGCGTGTGCAAAGGCGGTCAGGTCATCCTCATCGGCAATTTGCAGCCGAACACACCTTTCCCGCTGCAAGAAGTCGTCACGCGACAGCTTACCATCAAAGGTTCCTGCTCCTGCGCGGGCGAGTATCCCGAGGCCATTCGCCGAATCGAGGACGGCAGCATCCAGGTGGAGCCGCTGCTTAGTGCCTCCGTGCCGCTTTCTGAAGGTGCCGATTGGTTCCAGCGCCTCTATGACAACAAGGAAGGCCTTCTCAAAGTGGTGCTGAAGCCGGAGTAAGCCGACGCCATGCTTTTCAATTCAAGCATCTTCCTCTTCGTCTTCTGGCCAGTGACGCTGCTCGTCACCTGGGCCTTGTCGAAGTGGTCGAAGGTGGCTGCGGCGCAGGGCTTTCTCGTGATCGCCTCGCTGTTTTTCTATGGCTGGTGGAATCCCTCGTATGTGCTGCTGCTGGCGGGTTCCATCGTCGTGAATTACGGCCTCGGCTGCCTCATGCTCGCCTCGCGTGGAGGCACACGGACGGCCTGGCTGGCGTTGGGCATCGTGCTGAATCTCGGCCTGCTGGCCTACTACAAGTATTGGGGCTTCCTCTGCACGAATTTCGGCTCCGGGCCGCCGATGGAAACCATCGTGCTGCCGCTGGCGATCTCGTTTTTCACCTTCACGCAGATCACCTACCTGGCGGACATCCGCAGCGGGAAGATCGAGATCAATGGCTTCCTCGATTATGTGCTCTTCGTGGCCTTTTTCCCGCATCTCATCGCGGGGCCCATCGTGCATCACCGGCAGTTGATCCCGCAGTTTCGCGAGCCAGATGCCTTGCGGCCCACGCTGGCGAGCATCGTGCCGGGACTGGCGCTTTTTATCCTCGGCCTGTCAAAGAAGATGCTGGTGGCGGATTTGTTCGCTCCGTATGCGGATCAGGTGTTTCAGCAGGCGGCCAGTGGTAGCGGCGTGCCGATGCTCCAGGCCTGGTATGGCATCGCGGCTTACGCCTTGCAGATCTACTTCGATTTCTCCGCCTACTCAGATATGGCGCTGGGCATCGCGATGACCTTTCACCTGCGCTTTCCGGTGAATTTCTTCTCGCCTTACAAAGCCGCGAGCGTGATCGACTTTTGGCGTCGCTGGCACATGACGCTCTCGCAGTTCCTGCGGGACTATCTGTATATCCCGATGGGCGGCAGCCGCCACGGCCTGCCACGCATGCTGACGGCACTCATGATCACGATGCTCATCGGTGGGCTATGGCATGGGGCAAACTGGACCTTCGTCTTCTGGGGCGGGCTGCACGGCCTATTCCTCATCGTAAACCACCTCTGGCTGCGCTGGCGAAAAAAAACGGGGCGAGCACCTCTTCCGCGCCCGCTGGGCATGGCGATCACCTTTGTCTGTGTGCTGGTGACGTGGGTCTTCTTCCGCGCCGGTAGCTTTTCGGAGGCATGGACCTTGCTCGGCTCCATGATCGGCCTTGGCGGAGGTGGTTCGCCGTTTCCGATCAAGTTTTGGACCGTGGTGTTGATGGTCGCCGGACTCACGATGGTCTTTCGCGGCCCGAACACGATGCAAATCATGCGCCACACACGCCCGGCGA
Organism: Prosthecobacter sp.; assembly: GCA_044370285.1. Taxonomy (GTDB): domain Bacteria; phylum Verrucomicrobiota; class Verrucomicrobiia; order Verrucomicrobiales; family Verrucomicrobiaceae; genus Prosthecobacter. The sequence continues at coordinate 21,288 of JBILVU010000040.1, read as the reverse complement.
TCGATCCCATCGAGGATGATGGCACGCCACCGCGTCTCACCTGGGCACTGGAGCCACGCTGGGCCTACCTTTGCGGGGCTTTGTTTGCCGCGTGTGTCATACGACTGAACCAGCCAAGCCCGTTCATCTACTTCCAATTCTGACGATGACCACGAGCACTCCAGGCAAGCACCTTCTGCAAATGACCGCCGCCGTCGCGGCAGTCATCGCGTTGATGATTCTCGCCACGCTGCTCATCGATCCCTACCGCGTGTTTGGCATCACGAACTGGAACCAGAAGAACTTCATGCCGAACTCGCGTTATTTGCAGATTGAGGCGCTGAAGACGAGATCGGCCGAGGCTTATGTGATCGGCACCTCGCGAGTGAATTACTACACGGTCAAAGACTTCCAGGAACTGACCGGGCTCACCTGTTACAACCTCACCACGCCGAACGGCACACCGGACGAGAACCTGCTAGAGCTCCAATGGCTGCTGGCTCGGCAGAAGCCCAAAATGGTCCTCATGGGGCTGGATTATGACATCCAGTTTCTCAACACACCCCTGACGGAGTCCTATCTTCAAAAATGGATGCACCCGGAGACCACCGGCACCCCGCTGTGGCGCTTCCGGCTGGAGTACCTGCGCTTCGATGTCGAATCCACCTGGCTCGCCATCAAACGAAACTTCTTCGAGCGAAAGGTCACCTACCGCTTCGATGTCGAAACCGGTCACTACAACCTGCCGAAGCGTGATGATGAAATCCGGGATAACTGGCCCGCCTATGAGGCCGCTCAGTTTCAAGGTCAGCCTCCTGAGAAACGCCGTGCTCACCGCGCGCATGATGACGCCGTGCGCCAAATCGTGGCTCTTCTGAAGAAACATGGCGTCGAGGCACGCTTCGTCTTCACGCCGATGCATCGCCTCACGCTCGCCACGTTTGACCGGCCTGACTACGAGGCGTGGAAGGCACGGATGCGCGAGATCTGCGGCACGGTGGCGGATTTTTCCGAAGATCCAGCCATCATGAACGAGAACCGCCTTTTCTATGAACCGGTGCATTTCAGGGCCGAGGCCGGACGCATGGTGCTCGAAAAGCTCTTCGCGAAGGAGCCGAAAGCTCCCTGAGGCTCACTTTCCTGCCAGAAACCGGCGGCGCGGAGTGTTCTTCTTTCCCCGTTGACCTGACCCCCGGCCAGCGGCACAGAACCGCCCCCTTTCGCCCCCGTTTAATGCTGGAGAGACCCATCAGGCTCGAACACACCCACCGCATCCTTTTCACCAGGGAGGCTTTTCATGTCCGCAACAACGCCGTGCGGGATTTGGTGACGCTCCACAAGCCGCATAAGCTGCCCCGCGTGCTCGTCTTCGTCGATGAAGCTGTCGCTACCGCGAACCGCGATCTGATCGACGACATCGTGGCCTATGGCGAAGTGCATGCGGATGCCTTCACGCTCGCGGACACACCCATCACCCTGCCGGGTGGTGAGGCCTGCAAGAACGATCTCCGCCTCGTCGAGTGCTGCTGGGATGCCATCAATGAAGCGGCGCTCGACCGCCACAGCTACGTCTTCGTCATCGGTGGCGGTGCGGTGCTCGATCTCGTGTGCTTCGCGGCCTCCACGGCGCATCGCGGCATTCGTCATGTGCGTTTTCCCACCACCACGCTCTCGCAGGGCGATGGCGGCGTGGGCGTCAAAAACGGCGTGAACTACTTCGGGAAGAAAAACTGGATCGGCAGCTTCGCCGTGCCCTACGCGGTGGTGAATGACTTCGCCTTCCTCGAATCCCTCCCCGCTCGCGAACGACGCAATGGCATCATCGAGGCCATCAAAGTGGCCCTCATCCGCGATGGGGCCTTCTTTGAGCAGATCGAAGCCATGGCCGCCGATCTCGCCGAGCTGAAGCAGGAGGCTTTGGAGAAGGTCGTTCAACGCAGCGCCGAGCTGCACGTCGAGCACATCGCTACCAGTGGTGATCCCTTTGAGCTTGGCTCCGTCCGCCCACTCGATTTCGGCCACTGGGCTGCGCACAAACTGGAGCAGATCTCCAAATTCGCCGTCACGCACGGTGAGGCCGTGGCCATCGGCATCGCCGTCGATCTCGTTTATTCCCGCATGCAGGGCCTTCTCGATGCCGAGACCTGCGAACGCGTGCTCAAGCTCATCGAGAGCATCGGCTTTGCCACCTACTCGCCGCATCTCATGGAAAATGGCCGTAGCGGCGAGCCTGCCATCCTCGAAGGCCTGGAAGAATTCCGCGAGCACCTCGGCGGGCAATTGACCGTCACGCTCGTGCCGAAAATCGGCGAGAAGATCGAAGTCCACGAGATGAACCGCGTGAAGATCCTTAATGCCGTCGTCGAGCTGAGGCAGCGTGTGATGGAACCGGCTAGCTGATCTCAATCGTCCGCCCCACAGCGGCCTCGACGATCTGATGAAGCTCGAAGGTCTGTCTCGCGCCGAGTTTTTGACCCATCTGCGCGGAGAAATAAAGCCCCAGTGCCGCCGCCACCATCGCCCCAAAGATCCACAGGCCCCATGGCGAGTCGCCAATGCAGAGCTGGCAGGCACCGAGCAGGCCGGAGAAGAGCCCCACGGAGCCGACGATGAGGTAACCATACAAAAACGAGGCCCACATGTTCGTGTTTGGCCCGTAAATGCCCGCGAGGGAGGTCTGCCCGTCGTCCGCATCGAGGCTGATCTGCAATTGGGGCGACCAGTAATGCTGCTCAGCCTCCGGGACGCGGAGGCTCAGGTAACCGGGAAAGCTCTTCACATCGAATTTCTCGCCATGCCTCTTCAAATCCTCCGCCAACTGCTGCCGCACCTCATCCACCACACCGGGCAGATGAATCGAAAATTGAGGCCGGAGGCGAAAACTACTCATGCCGACATTCTGCCCAGAAAGCCGGCGCGAAGTCAAGACTCTCGCTGCGGCTTGTCTTGAGGGTTTCACGGAACCTACGGAATGGATGCAATTGGTCTCCTTGTCCGCGACAGACCTGCTGCACCACTCTGGATACGATGGTGGCCGCAGAGGGGCAGAGGAGCAAAGGGCGCAGAGTCGGTTATTCTTTTTGATCTCTGCGCACTCTGCCTCTTTGCCCCTCTGCGGCAAAAACGAATGCCAGAAGGGCGGGCAGGAGTGCCCACCTCACTTTCAAGCCGCCGCTTCAGCCTGCGGACGGAGTCGCACGAGAGTTGCTCCACGCTTAACCAGTCTCGTCAGGTCATCGAGGACCATGTAGCACATGGGGACGAGGTAGAGGGTGATGACGGTGGCGAAGAGACTGCCGTAGCCCATCGCCACAGACATGGGGGTGAGGAACTGGGCGCTGGTGGCCTGGGCGGTGCGGTTGTCGCCAAAAATCCAGACGAGGATCTCGTGAAGGATGGGCGGCGCTTTGTCGATGGCGGGGCCGAGATTGAAGATGAGCGGCACGAGGCCGACGAAGGTGGTGATCTGCGTGAGGAAGATGGCGCGGAAACGGGAGGCACCGCCTTCGGTGACGGCGTGCGCCATGCTGCCGCCGTCATCGCGGAGTTCATTGATGCGATCGACGAGGACGAGCGTGTCATTCACGATCACGCCGGAGACGGCGAGGATGCCGCAGAGGCTCATGAGGCTGAGCGGCATGTCGTGGAAGAGATGGCCGAGCGTGGCCCCGACGATGCCAAACGGGATCAAGATGAGCACGATGAGCGGCTGGAGGTAGCTCTTCAGCGGAATCGCGATCAGCGCATAAAGGCTGAACAGCACGAGCAGGGAAGAGACCATCAGCGCGGCCTGGCTTTCTTTCTCGCTGCGGGCTTCGCCTTCGAAGTTCCAGCCGATGTGCGCATGCTGGGCCATGAGTTCTTCGAGGAAGGGCACCAGCGATTCGCGGACGACGCCGGGGTTCGTGGTGGCCTTGTTGACATCGGCGGTGATGTTGAGGGCGCGGCGGCGGTCCACGCGTTTGATGGAGGTGAAACCTTTGCCCACTTTCGCCTCGGCGACTCGGGCGAAGGGAATTTCGAGACCGTTGGAGGCTCGCACGCGCAGTGTATCGAGCGTGGCGAGGGATTTGCGATCCTCTTTGGGATAGCGAAGCATGACTTTGACCTCGTTGCGGCCTCGCTGGATGCGCTGCACCTCATCACCGAAGAAAACGCCTCGCACCTGCCGGGCGAGGTCATTGACGGTGAAGCCGAACTGCTGCGCTTCCGGCTTCAAACGAAGCTGAATCTCGTTTCGACCCGAGTCGAGGCTGTCAGATACATCATACACACCGGCGATGGTGCCGAGGCGCTCTTTGATCTGCTCGGAGAGGGCGAGAAGTTCATCGGGATTCGTGCCGGTGAGCTGGATGTCGATGGGGTCACCACTGCGCATGATCTCGGCACGGAAGGTGAGTTCCTCGGCTCCGGGGATGCTTTTGGAGCCGTAGGCCTCCTCGATGCGCTTTCGCCAGTCGGCTGCCATCTCGACGGTGTTAGCCTGCATGCTGCGTTCCTCGGGTCCGTAGGTCTCGATGGTCACCTCACCGCGATGACTGCCGCTGCCGCCGGAGGAGCCTCGGGAGCTGCTGGTCATGCCGGTGTTGGAAATGATGCTGCGGATCACCGGACGGCCATCGGGACCGACGTAGTCTTTGCGCATCTGCTCGGCGAGATCGTAGATTTTGGCGATGTGGCCATCGGTGGTCTCAAAGGGTGTGCCATCGAGCATGCTGAGGCGGCACTCGATGCGCTCGGAGGCCACACGCGGGAAGAAAGTCGTGGGAATGCGGTCGCTGAAGTAGATGGCGAAGAGCACGCCGAGACCGCCAAAGACCGCCGCGAGCACGGAGTAGCGAAAATGAATGCAGAAGCGCAGCGAGGGCCGGTAAACCGCCTTCACAAAGCGATGCAGCAAACCTTCCGAGAAGCGATGCACCGGATCGAGAGCATCCGCCGCCGTGCTGAGAATGGGAAAACGATGCGCGAGATGGCTGGGCAGGATGAGTTTCGTCTCCAGCAGCGCCAGCAGCATCACGCAGATGAAAACGATGGCGATGGGCTGGAACATCACGCCGAAGTCACCAAAGCCCGCTGCCATCGGCGAGAAGGCGGCGATGGTGGTGAGCACACCGAAGGTGATGGGCGCGGCGAGGCGCTGCACACCCTCGATGGCAGCATCCAGCGCCGATCTTCCCTCCTGTTTAAAGGTATCCACCTGCTCGGCGGTGACGATGGCATCATCCACGACGATGCCGAGCACGAGGATGAAGCCGAAGACCGAGCTCAAATTGATCGAGAGATCGAACAGCGGCATCAGCGCAAAGGCACCGAGGAAGCTCATGCACATGCCCACCGCCACCCAGAACACCGCATCGAAGCGCAGAAACAAACCCACGCAGATGAAGACGAGGATGAGGGAGCTGCGGGCATTTTGCAGCAGGAGCTGGATGCGGCCCTTCACGATCTTCGAGCGGTCGTTCCAGAACTCCAAACGCACGCCATCGGGTAGCTTGCTGCCTTTGGTGAGGATGTAGTCCTTCACGTTTTGGGCGATCTCGATGGCGTTCTGCGACTTCTCCCGCATCACGGTGATGGAGACGCAGCGTTTGCCATCGAGCCGGGAGATGAGCGGGTTTTCATTGAAGCCATCGGCGATCTTCGCCACCTCGCCGAGCGTGAGCTTGGTGCCATCGGGCCTCGTGAGGATGACGACGCGGGCGTAATCCGCGCCGCTGTAGGCACGACCACGCGTGCGGATGGAGACATCACCTGCCTCCGTCTGCACCACGCCGGCGGGCAGGTCGATGGCGCTGCCACGGATGGCAGCGCTGATTTGATCAAGCGTGAGGCCGTATTTCCGCAGCGTGGCCTCGGGGATCTCAATGCTGATCTCGTAAGGCCGTACACCGCTGAGATTGGCGTGCGAGATGCCGGGAAGCGAAGCGATCTCATCGCGGATTTGTTCACCCAGTCGGCGCAGATCTCGCTCGGCCATATCGGCGGCCAGCATGACGCTGATGACGGAATCGAGGTGGTCATCCTGCTGGATGATGGGCCGCTCAGCGAGGCTGGGGAAGTTCGGGATGGCATCGACGCGGATTTTGATCTCGTCGATGATGTCGCGGGCCTGATCGGCATCATTGATCTCGATCATCACCATGCCGCCACTGGAAGAGGCGGTGGAAACGATGCGCTTGATGCCCGTGACCTGCTGGATGGCCTCCTCAATGCGCAGCACGATGGTCTCTTCGACCTCCTCCGGCGTGGCACCGGGATAGGGCACATTCACCGAGAGGAAACGAGACGGCATGTCCGGGAACACTTCCAGCGGAATGCGCCCCGTGAGCAGTGTCCACAAGCCCAGCCCCATGATGGCGAGCATCAGGAGATTGGCGGCGACGGAGTTGCGGGCGAACCATGAAATCATGGGCGCATGGTCAAGAGGTCAGGCAAGGGGTCAAGATGAGCCATCGCCTGAAAAAAAGGCTCACGGCGTGGTCGCCACCCTCACCCGCACGAAGTTCCTCTCGGCTCCGGGGCCCAGTGCGGGGAGCAGGCGGATGGTGACGAGGTTTGTGACGCCATCGCCACTCGGTGTGGAGCTGAGCTCTTGAGTGAAAGCGGGGCCGCTTTGCCAGAGGCTGAGATCGGGACTGACTTCGACGGTGTAGCTGAGCTGTGGCGCATCGCCGCGGCGGAGATATTGGTAGTGCAGGTAGGTGAGGCCATCGTTGGAGTCGATGACGGTGCTGGACGTAGGCTGGGCGGAGGCGCTGGAGCTGCCGGGATGCTGGTTGAAGGCGTATTCGAGCAGCAGGGGTAGGCCGTCGCGATCGTCATCGGCGTTGTGGTTGCTCAAAAGAGGTGAGAGGCCGTATTGCTGCTCCCAGGCGAGAGGCAGGCCATCGCCGTCTTCATCGCTGGCGGGGTTTGTTGAGGCGGTGCTGGCGTAAAAGTCATGCCAGCGTTGCAGGGCAGGTTGAAAGGCGGGGTTGTCGATATCGCCGATGTAAACCTCGTGATACTCGGCGCGGTAGGTGTTGAAGGCGAATTCCAGTGCCTCATTCGGTGTGCCATGCAGCGTGTTGGTGACGTGACCGTCGTTGAAGGGTCGCGTCCAGCTTCCGAGCATCTGGAAGCCATTCCAGGTGGCATCGCGTGAGTTGAAAAGCGCACTGCCAAAGCCGGTGACGGGTGTGGCACTGTAAGGCTCCACATTGGGCCCGGTGCGCCTGGCGGCGAGGTTTTCCATGAAAAAGCCCACGCGAGGTCGGGTGAGACCGTTGAACTCGGCGAGCAACTGCTGCCGCATCCACTCGGACGCGGTGACGCCGCTGTAGCTCGCGTCCTGAGCATCGGTGATGGGCCAGAAGCCGATCTGCACGAACTTGCCGGGGAACTCTTGTTGCAGGGTGATGTGTTCCTCCCGTACGGCGGCGAGCAGATTTTCCCGCGAGTAGCCGGGTAGATTGCGCAGCGGTGTGCTGTTCGGATCGCGGATGCCGGTGAAGCCGCCGGGCAGGTAGGGATCGAGCAGATCGAGTCGCGGATCCTTTCGCAAAGCGACGCCGCTGGTGACGAGCGAACCCATCGCGTCGAGCAGCGCACGGCGTCGTGTGCGCACGTAAGGGTCCCAGGGCGTGGCACGCGTGAGGCCGGCATCGCTCCACGTCTGCACGCCGGGTGTGGTGGCGATGTAGGCGGGCTCGGTGGGCACGATGATGATCGAGAGCCGCTGACCTGCGGGGAGTTTGTTGAGCAGGTTTTGGATGATGAAGAAGTCGTAATGCCCCGGCGTGGTGCCGCTCTCCACATCGCTCCACGCGACACGCAGCGTGAAGCCATCCACAAAGGGCAGCGAGCGCAGATTGGCATCCCGCAGGGAGATCGTGCTGCCAAAGGTGGTGGTGTAGTTCAGCGGGCCGCCGCTATCGAGGATGAAGACGCCGCGAGGCCTGCTGAATTGCGCGGCGGCGGCGCTGGCATCATTCACCACCATGAGCAACTGCGCTCGCCGCGTGTAAGTGCCATCGGAGAGGCTCAGCGTGATCGTGGCCGCACCAGTCTGACCACTGAGCGGCGATAGCGTGAGACTGCGAGAAGCCCCACTGCCACCGAGCGTGATTGCGGCATCGGGCACGAGGCTGGTGTTGGATGAAAAGGCGGTCACGCGGAGGTCGGCGGCGGATGTTTCGGCATCGTTCACCGTGAAAGCGAGGGCCGCAGGCGTGCTGCCGAGGGCGATCGAATGCACGTTGGGCAAGTCGCTGATTGCCGGCACCGCATCACCACTCACCACATCGAGCACGAAGGCGATGCTGCTCGTGTTGGTGCCATCATTCACGGTCACGGTGATGGTGCTGCGACCGCTTTGACCTGCGGCGGGTGTCACCTGAATCGTGCGGCCATAGGACTGACCTCCAAATACGATGCTGGAGACAGGCACGAGCGTGGTGTTTGACGAGGTGGCGGTGAGTGTCAGCGCTGTTTCGGCCTGCTCGGTGTCTTTGACGATGAGCGGCATGCTGCCATACACACTGCCTGCCGGGATGGTCTCACTGGCGATGGATTGGATCGTGGGCGCGGTGTTTCCCGGAATGGTGGCGGCCACGGTGAGGGTAAAGGCTGTGGCTGTGGATTTCGTGCCATCGCTCACGGTGAGTGTGATCGTGCTCGTGCCGCTCTGACCGCTCACCGGCGTGAGTGACACCGTGCGGCTCGCTCCACTGCCGCCGAGCACGATGTTTGCCAAAGGCAGCAGCGTGGCATTCGATGACTCGGCGGTAACCGTGAGCGAAGCCGCTGCGGTCTCGGCATCGCCAATGGTGAAGGCGATGCCATTCACCGCCGTGCCTGGCGTGCTGCGCTGATCGGCGATCCAGGTGATCGTGGGCCGATGATTCACATTCGTGATCGGCGGCGGCTGGATCGTGACTTGCAGAAAGCTCGCCTTCGCGAGTTGGCCGTCATTCACGACGAGCGAGACCTCCACGGTGCCGCTTTGCCCAGGTGGTGCCGTGATGGTGAGCGTGCGATTGGCCCCGCTGCCGCCGAGCACGAGGGCGCTATTGGGCAGACGGGCGTCATCCGTGGTGAAAGCCTGCACCGTGAGTGCCGTCGAGGCCGTTTCGGCATCGCCGAGCGTGATCGCCAGCGGGCCGGATGCCGTGCCTGCGATCACCGTCGTGCTCGATGCGACAGCCATCATCGGCGTGGTATTCCCCGCGAAAGCCAACACGCCATGCTGCGTGAACCACGCTCGTGCGATGGCATGGATGTCGGCGCGTTTGAACGTGGTGCTGATGATGTCATGCCCGATGTCCTGATAGAGCAGTCGTTTGTTCGGCACGCCGTTGGTGGTGAGGATGTTTTGCAGATTCCCCGACTGCGAAGGCACGACAGTGGTATCCGCTGTGCCGTGAAACATCAAAAACGGGGCGGTGATGCCCTGCACCTCCTGCACAGCGGGTGTCGCCAAACCGGCATCGCTTTGCCCGGCGGTGCCACCCGCGCTGATGCAGGCCGCTTTGACCTGCGTGGGGATTTCTCCAGCTAGCCCGGCACTCATGAACGAACCCATGCTGTGCCCAAACAACGCCAGCCGCGTCATATCCACGCTCGGAGTCGCCGCGAGAATCTCGATGGCTCGACGTGCTCGGCGACTGTTCTCTGGGCAGTAACCTTCGTTGTCCGGTGGGTTCACCGAACTGCCCACATGCGTGTATTCCGGGCCGATGCAGGCAAAACCCCAGCCCACGAGGATGTTCGCATGTTGCAGGCTGAAACCTGTCGGCGTGCCACCTTTGCCATGGCTGATGAGCACCGCAGGAAAGGGTCCGCTGCCTGTCGGCAGGCGGATGATGCCCGTCACCTGACCATCCGGCGCATCATACGTGAAATTGTTGTTCGTGATCGTGAGGCCCGGCAACGTCTGCGCAGCGAGTTCAGTGGCGCAGAGCAGTGTGAGAGCGAGGAGAAGTCGTTTCATGCCTCATCTGTCGCCACGAAGGAATCGCGGTGTGACAGCGGTGATTACTTTTTCGGCGCATCGAGCAGCTTCAAAGCCTCATCCAGTGCACGAAAGGCCTGCTGATGCCAGTGACGCTCGGAAAACTGCTGAAACTGCTCCCACAAGCGCAGCACCTCCGTCACATCACGACCTTCCGTTTTCCAGCGGGCGAGGCCATCACGCACGCGCATGAGTTTATCGCGAATGCGGCTGCCATCGCCGGGAAGCGTGGGCTGTGCGGTTTTCAATGCCAACGCCTTGGTCTGCTGCTCGGCGCTGAGGACGGACTTCACCAGCAGCGTCATTTTGAGTCGAATCACCTTCACTTGGCCCTCCAGCACGCCGAGATCGGCGAACTTCGTGAGCACCGCCGCCTCATCAGGTTTCGGCGCGGTGAGCATTGTCACCAGCTCACGCTCCGCATGATGCATCTGCGCCTGCAAGGGGCGCATTTCGTTTTGGAGTGGAGCCAGGCCGCTGCGCAGTTTTTCACGCTGTGTGTCATCGAGGCCGAGCGTGGCCGCATGGGGCAAAACAACCTCGGGTGGCAGCATCTGGTCCAGCAGACCGCTGCCCGTTTGAGCCTGGGCGAGGCCCCCGAGCATTAGCGTGACGAGGTAAAGGTGGCGGATGATTTTCATGGCTTGAGCAGTTGGTTGATGTCGTTCGTGAGGCGGTCGATCACCGCATCGCCCGCGAGTGGCTCGGGCAAGGCATTTTCCGCCAGCAGCGCATCGCTGGGCGTCGTCCAGATGTCGTCTTCAAAGAGCACCTCCAGCGTGAGATCCGGCTCCGCAGCGGGCTGCATCCAAAGCAGCATCGAAACCGCGACCATGCAGGCCGTGGCTGCCGCAGCGAGCCATCGCCAGGGGGCGGTGTGGCGAGCTTCACGGCCTCGCAGCACACGATCAAACGACGGCACGCGGCGGCGCTCGTCATCGCGGAGTTCATGGAGTCGTTGTTCGAGTTTCATGCGTCATCAGGGTGGAGTTGGAGAAGGTCGCGGAGCTTCGTTTTGCCGCGTTCATAATGCTGGCGGGCCGAACCGGGCGAGATGCCCATGACCCGCGCTGCTTCATCGAGTTTCAAATCATGGAAAAACACCAGCCGCAGCGTCTCCGACTGCCGGGCGGGCAGAGATTTCAGCGCCGTACGCACCTCCGCGCAGCGCTCACGCCGATCCAGCGCCTCACCGGCGGAAGGCGTGGTCGCCACAGACTCCTCCGCATGCTCCAGGCCCACAAAACGCAGCCAGCGACGTACGCTCCAGCGCTGATGATCCAGCGCCGTGATGCGGATCACCGAAAACAGCCACGTCTTAAAGGCTGAGCGGCCATCGTAGCGGGCGCGTTGATCGAGGACTTTGTGATAGCTCATGTGCAGCACCTCCTCCGCCGTATCCTCCGCCCCGCGACAGCACGCCAAAGCCCAGCCCCAGCACTCCTCGTGCAGGCCGCCCAGCATCTCGCGCAAGCGTTCAGATTCAGCGTCAGACATTCAATGGATGGAACTCATCTCCACCCTTCGTCGTTTCCCGGCAAAGCCTGTGTGACAGGTTTTTGGCATTTTGATTGGGTCTTTCTGTTTAGGCCACACCTGCGGAGTGGGAACCATTGCCGTGGTAGAGCCTCGCCCTCTTGGGCGTTAATGCCAAATCATGCTCGCCCGCCTTTTCCTTCTCCTGTCTCTCGCCGCCTCGCTGCACGCGGAGGACATCACCTGGCAGATTCATTACGACGCCCACTCCCTGCCCGGCGAGGTTTGGAAGGTCTCCGGCACTCCAAAGGCCACGCTCGAAGCCGATGGCCTGCGTTTGACCGATGATGACAAGGATTTCGCGAACTTCCGTGCGGCGTTCAAACCGGAGGCTGGTAGCGAAATCATCGTCGAGGCCGTGGCGAAGGTTTTGGCGACCACAGGCTCGCAAAAGAACAAAACCTCGGCCTCGCTCTGGCCGTGGCGGGATGGGGCACCGGTCTCCGTGCTGGTCAGCGATGGGCGACATCAGGAAGGCTTGGTGCTGTTCGCGAATCAGGCAGCGAGCCACACGGATCGCTTCGTCCCGATGGACACGACGAACCGCTTCCACACCTACCGCCTCGTCATTCGCGGCACGGACATGGAGATGTGGGTCGATGGCGTGAAGAAAGTGGAAGGGCAGGGGGCTTTCTGGAAGCCAGCTGACTCGCCGGAGGCCTTCATTCAATTCGGGTCGAGTGCGAAGATGGCCACCGGCGAGGCAATTTGGCAATCCGTGAAGCTCGGCACACGCAAAACGATCGCGCCTTTGCCAGCCTCACCGCTGAAGATCACCGTGAGCGAGCCATGGGACATCCCACGCAACGACATCCGCCAGACGCGACCTTACCTATATGACATGGGCCAGGGCTTGCTCCTCATGAGCGTGGCGCAGGGGCCTGATGCCTTCTATGAGCCGTATGGACTGCTCAAATCGACCGATGCAGGCAAGACGTGGACGCCCATCCCCGGACTCGACAAACTCGACACCACGCCGCTCCCTTGCGTGCGCCGACCCGATGGGAAAATCCTCGCCATCTCCCGCTGGACCCGCACGCAGCCGGATGGACGCGTGACCGGCAAAACCGTCCACCTCAACGCCGATGCGACGAGCTTTGAGATGATCGATAACGAGATCCGTTTGCCCAAAGAGTTCACCAACGAGTCCAAAGGCGATCAAATCATCTGCGAGCGCCACATCTGGAATGATGCCGATGGCGGCGCGACGATGGTCGTGTGGAGTCGCAAGGCCGTGAAGCTGCCCGATGGCCGCAACAACACCGTGCGCATGTCCCACCTCATGCGCAGCACCGATGAAGGCAAGACGTGGACCTACTTCAGCACCATCGGCCCCGGCGGCGAACCCGCCGTCTGCCGCCTCAACGCCACCGAGCAAACCGCCGTCATCCGCGGCGATCGCAACAGCCGCATGAAGCAGATGTTTTCCCACGACGCCGGAAAAACATGGTCAAAGCCCATCGAGCTCGAAGTCGGCCGTGTTTTGCCTGATCTCGTGCTCATGAGCAACGGCGTGCTCGCCTGCAGCTACGGTCGCCCAGCGAGCTGCCTCATGTTCAGCCTCGATGGGGGCCAAACGTGGCCCAGCCATCACGTCATCTCTGAAAAAGTCGGCTTCAACTACACCAGCATCCGCGAGATCAGCCTCGGCAAGCTGCTCTACATCCACGATGCGCCGAAGATGAATGCGATGATAATTAACGTGGAGGTGGTGAAGTGAAAAACCTGCTCTGCTATCTCTCGTTTGCCGCTTGTGCCTTCGCTGAACTCACCCCCGCCGAGCGCGAGCTGATGAACCAGCTCGGCCCCGGCACCCCGGAGCCGATTTTGCTCTGGCCGGACAAGCCGCCGCAGTTCCTGGAAAACGCCGCGCCGGAGGTCATCAAGGACAACCAGACCATCCAAAGCGTCTCCGTGCCCACGATCACGCCCTACCTGCCGCCGAAGGACATCCGCACCGGCATGGCCCTCGTCGTGTGCGCTGGCGGCGGCTACAGCGGGCACGCATGGAAAACGCACGTCGTGTATGCCGCTGAGGTCTTCAATCCGATGGGCATCGCCGTCATCGGTCTCAAATACCGCACGCGGCCACCGCACATTCTGCCCCACGAAGGCATCCAGGCCCTGACTTTGCTTGATGCAAAACGCGCCATGCGCCTCGTGCGGCATCGCGCCACCGAATGGGGCCTCGATCCGGCGAAAATCGGTGTCGCCGGCTATTCTGCGGGTGCGAACCTCGCGATGAACCTGGCCGCGAACTTCGATCTCGGCGATCCACAGGCTACCGATCCCATCGACCGCCTCAGCAGTTGTCCCGCCTTCGCCGTCGGCCTCGGGACTTGGCATTGGCGGAAGCCGGAGAACCCGTTTGTCTTCAAAGCGAACTCACCGCCCGTTTTTCTCGTCCACGCCACCACCGACAAGCCCGTCGAGATCGCCACCAACATCATCGCCGACCTGAAAAAGCTCGGCGTCCCCGCCCGCCTCGATCTCCACGAAGAAGGCGGCCATGGCGTCGGCAATCTCATCCCCACCCGCGTGAAACACAACTTCCCCGGTGCCCAGTGGCCGAAGGTGCTCGTCGAGTGGCTGGGGACGTTGCAGGGGACGAAGTAGCGGCGTCGTTCCCGGAACATGGACTGCGGCAGCCTGCTGCCGCTTTTCCGAGGCAGCCCTGCTGCCGCCAAAGTCTCCTGATGAACAAAGAACACCCTCCGCTGCCGCCAACGCGGGCGCGCCTTGGCGAAACATCGTCTTGGAAGATTCGACGGCCAGCAGGCTGGCCTCCCGAACATGGACTGCGGCAGCCTGCTGCCGCTTTTCCGAGGCAGCCCTGCTGCCGTCGAAGTCTCCTGATGAACAAAGAACACCCTCCGCTGCCGCCAACGCGGGAGCGCCTTGGCGAAACATCGTCTTGGAACATTCGACGGCCAGCAGGCTGGCCTCCCGAAAGCGGCAGCAGGCTGCCGCAGTCCATGTAGTCCATGTCATTTCAGGCCTCGTGGGAAAGCCCATGAACCCGGATTCGACAGAAGAGCCGAGTGAAACGAGACAGACAGCCAAAGGCTGCCCGAAGGGGAGTAAAGCGTATCAATGGGGACAGGAGAATGGATTCGCCGGATTCTTTTGTCCCCATTCTGCTGTCGATGGGGCTCCGCTTGTTTTCTGAGTGGCTCGACCCTTCCACGGTGCGTCAGGAGGTCTGAGCCTGGCGCGAGAGGCTTCCCAGGGGAACGCTTGCGCCCTTGGGATCTCGGGCGGTGCGCCTCATGCCTGCCCGTGAAAGGGCCTAAAGGGCTCGTTGAGTGGCTGGAACGACACGGGGGAAGCCCAGGAGTCGTCGGCCTCGATAAGCAATCATGTGGCTATGCGCTGGCATCGAAGGTATTTATCGCGCTCCCACCTTTTTGGCTGAGGCTCTTTTCACGACACCATGAATGGCTTTGCACGAATCAAGGTGAGCCTGAGTTTAGTGTTGAAGAACAGTATTCGAAACCAACCATAAAATCATGAGCAAACCCAACGACTATGAGCAACGAGCCATTCGTGAGATACACACCTGGAAGAACCCCGAAATAGGTTGGTTCGGCCAAGCGATGAAAGTCATCAACTGGCCGCTTGAAAAGGCTGGTGACCTCGTTTTCGCAACACCTGGTCTAGGCGATGCCATTCGAGCGACTGTCAGTGGCCTCACGGCAGTCTGTAATGATGTCGCACAGTGGAGCGTCCAGCCGGAGGCCATCTACGCTGAGTTTCGTCAGTTCGGGCACTTCGATATTCGTTCGTCAGCAGACATTCATCAGCTTCCGTTAGAGAAGATTGATCGAGTGGTTGGATGGCTCGACGCAAAATATAAGGGCTTGGCCCTCGCAGAGGGCGCTGCCGCTGGGGCGCTTGGTCTGCCAGCAATCGCGCCAGATGTCGTCGCGCTAATCACCCTCAACCTCCGCGCCATCGGAGAATATGCGACATATTATGGGTTCGATGTCTCTCGACAGGAGGAACGACTCTTCGCTCTTAATGTTTTAGGTTTGGCGTCCTCGCCGTCTGACAGTGCCAAGGGGCTCGCAATGGCACAGTTGGTGAGAATCGCACAGGATGTAGCCAAGAAGCGTGCCTGGACGCAGCTTGAGCAGCACGCTTTTGTTCAGTTGATGAAGCAAATATCCACAGCTCTGGGCATCAGACTCACAAAGGCGAAACTCGCACAGGCTATCCCAATTGCAGGTGGTGCGATTGGTGGCGGCTTCAATGCCTATTTCACAGCAAAGGTTTGCGATGCCGCATACTTCTTGTATCGCGAGCGATTTTTAGCATCTCGATATGGTGCGGACGTCATCGAAGTCACGGTCAAGCCTGCTGAAGACTTTGATCCAGACTACCCTGAAGAACATGAAAATACGCCTCAATAGCTCGAGCGAACGAATCTCGCGATAGCAGGCTCGAAGTATTCCCTCTCCGAAGACCCACCCCGTTCCCCACGTTTCATGTCCCCACATGAAACCCCTTCTCGCGCTCTTCCTCTCCCTCTCCGCCGCCGCCGCAGCGGATATGACCTTGCTCGACGCGGGAAAATCGGACTACCAGATCGTTTTGCCGGATGCGGCGCCGACTCCGGCCATCGACGCGAGTCTTCAGCAGACAGCGCGGCTGCTCCAGACGGCGTTTTTGGCGAACAAGGCGGAGATTGCCGTCGTACGTGAAAAGGAGCGGGATGCCTCCAAGCCAGCGTTGATGCTCGGGAACACGGTTTTGGCGCGGAAGAATGGCGTGGAGGTGTCGAAGCTGCGGGATTGGAGCTTTGTGCATCGGGTGGTGGGGCGGGATGTGATCCTTGCGGGGAATGACCAGGCCTCGAAGGCGAAGGTGGAGAATGCGCGGAGGCCGAACTGGGATCGCGTGGGCACGGCGAAGGCGGCGGTGGACTTTGCGCGGGAGTTTCTCGGCGTGCGCTTCCTGTATCCTGACCTGCCGGGCTACACGCCGGTGAGCGGCGCGGCGAAGATCGACCTCATGGCGTCGCCCGCCATCGAGTTCCTGCCGATGAAAACGATCACGGTGCCGGACACGCTGAACGTGACGAAGACACCGCTGCTGCGCGTGAACTCGGCGCATCCGGCGGGCGGCTCGTTTTACGATCTCGCGCACAATCGCTTCCCGCGCGTGGATGAGCAGTTCGGCGGGCACACGTGGGAGCGGGCGGTGCCGGCGGAGCTGTTTGCGGAGCATCCGGAATACTTCGCGCTGATCAGCGGCTCGCGTTTGAAGCCGGAGGGCAACGGGCAGTATTGCCTGTCGAATGCTGAGGTGCAGGAGCGCATCTACCGCGACCTCGTTTCGCACCTGGAGCGCGGCTTTGACAGCGTGGACCTCGGCCAGCCGGATGGCTTCCGCGAGTGCCAGTGCGAGAAGTGCGAGGCGCTCTACGGCACGGGCAAGGACTGGTCGGAGAAGATCTGGATCTTCAATCGCGAAGTGGCGCAGCGCGTGGAGAAATCGCATCCCGGCGGACAGATCACGATGATGAGCTACATCCTCACCGCGCAGCCGCCGAAGACGTTTAACCAATTTCCCGCGAACACCTGCATCATGCTCACCGGCACGAACGAGGAAGACATCGCCCCCTGGCGCGGCATCGAGGTGCCGCGTGGCTTCACCGGCTACGTTTATAACTGGTGCCCGAATCTCGGCACGCGCTACACGCCGATGCGCACGCCGGGCTACATCGAGCTGCAGGTGCAAAGGCTCGCCGCCGCGCGCATCCAGTCGCTGTATCGCGACGGCCCCGGCCAGCTCTTTGGCCTCGAAGGACCGGTGTATTACACCATGGGCCGCATGTTTGATGATCCGGCGAACAACCACGCGAAGGACCTCATCCCCGAGTTCTGCGAGGGCGCGTTCCCGGACAAGAGCATCGCCTTCTACATGCGTGCCTTTTACGACGAGCTGTATCACGCCATCGCGCTCTACTCCGACCACATCGGCACGCGCACGGATGTGTGGACCTACAAAACACTGCCCACCGATGCTCGCGGACGCAAAACGGTGCAGGACCCGTTTCAGCTCATCGCCTTCCTCTACACGCCGCGCGTGCTCGCCGCGATGGAGGGCCACCTCGCGCAGTCCGAGCAGCTCGCTCGCAAACCGAAGATCAAAACACGCCTCGCACTCATCCGCGCCGAGTTTGATTACCTGAAGCACTTCGCGAAGGTCGTGCACCTGCATCAGGCCTGGCAAATGGCACCGGATCAGCCCTCGCTGCATCGCCTTCTCGATGCCATCGCCACGCGAAACGCCTTCATCGCCACGCTTTACGCCAAAGGGCATCAAAAGGAGTGGAACCACGTCCTCTTTCCCTTTCCCGGCCACGACGCGAAGCACCTGCAACTCGCCCACGACGGCTACCAGGAGCCGTATGCGAACACTTGCTTCAACTGGGACACGCAAGCCATGCGCCATGCTCCGCCGCCCGGCCTCAAAAAGCTCACCATCGCCAAAACGGCCGCCAAACTCACGCTCGACAGCCCCGAGTGGCAAACCGCCGCCGCACACGAACTCACGCTCCTCCCGCCGCTGCACACGCTGCCTCGCCCGACGACCCTCCGCCTCCTCTACGACGAAAACGCCCTCCACCTCCGCGCCGAAGCCACGCTCGGCGATGAAACCAAATTCACCGCCTACAACCGCGACCGCGTCCTCACCCATCAAGAAGCCATCGACCTCTATCTCGCCCCGAAGCCCGCCCAACCACTCTTCTACCGCTTCACCCAAGGCGCCAACGCCGCCAGCCGATACGACGCCCTCAACGGCCGCATCACCGACGTCATGGACCCCCGCCACAGCAAAGACGACTCCACCTGGAATGGCGACTGGACCAGCGAAACGCGAGTCGATGCGAAGACAAAGCGCTGGCACGCGCATCTCGTCATCCCCTTCAAAACCCTCGGCGTCGAAGCCCCAACGAAAGGCATCACCTGGAAAGCCAACTTTGGCCGCAACCATGCTTTACCGCGAGAACAGGTGGATCGCGCGATTTGGTCCTCCTCTCTCACCAGCACCCGCATGGAAAACACTGCCGTGATGGGCGAGGTGGTGTTTGAGTGAGGTCGAAGACCTTGGACTGCGGCAGCCTGCTGCCGCTTTTCCGAGGCAGCCCTGCTGCCGCCAGAGTCTCCAGGTGGACGAAGAACACCCTCCGCTGGCGCATACGCGGAAGCGCCTCGACGAAACATCATCCTGGACCGTTCGACGGCCAGCAGGCTGGCCTTCCGAAAGCGGCAGCAGGCTGCCGCAGTCCATGTTGAGCACGGCGCAAAGCCCGTCGCTCATCCACCGTTCTCTGCCGCATGCACCGCCTCCTCATCCTCCTTTTCGCCGTCGCTGCACACGCGCAGATCATCGACGGCAAGTTTCCTGTCGTCTCGAACCTCAAAGCCGGCGCAGCGAAGGTGGATATCACACCGTCGGAGGTGAAGGACATCACGGTGGCCGGTCACACGCGGGTGGTGAATGGTGTGCGCGATCCCTTGCGGGCCGGGGTGCTCGTTTTGGACGATGGCGAGACAAAGGCGGCCATCGTGACGATGGATGTCATCGGCGCGTGGGATGACATGGTGGCGCTGGCACGTCCAGCGATTGAAAAAGAGACCGGCGTGCCCGCCGCGAACATCATGATCTGCGCCTCGCACAATCACTCAGGTCCCGGCTGGGTGGAAAACATGCGCTGGGCCTCGGACGTGATCAAAAAGCTCACTGCCGCCGCCAAAGAAGCCGCCGCAAACATGCGACCGGCCAGCATCGGCCTCGCGGAGGACCGCATCAGCTTCAGCATCAACCGCCGCAAAATCTACGATGGTCGTGCAGTGGTGAGTTTGAACCCCGATGGCCCGAACGATCCGCGCGTGAAGGTGCTGCGCTTCGACGACGGCCAGTCGCTCACGCCTTTGGCCATCCTCATGCACGCCGTCTGCCATCCCTGCTTCTTCACTTGGGGCGACAAAGGCTCGCAGCCGCATCCCAAGGGCTTTCCCATGATGACCGCCGACTTCCCCGGCGAGGCGCAGACCTTCGTTGAGTCCATCTACAGCGGCAAAACGGCCTCCATGTTCATCCAGGGCTGCGCGGGCGACATCCGGCCGAATCTGCCTGGTTATCCGTATCGCTGCGCCGATGAGGCGGACATCCAGTGGGCTGGTCGCGACCTCGGTGGCGCGGTCGTGCGTGCCGCCGCCTACAGCCTGACCCGCGAGCAACTCGCCCAACGCGCCACCCACTACCCCATCCGCGTCGCCAGCGAGGTCATCGAGCTTCCCGGCAAAGAACAACCCATTCGCGCCGAGCTCATGGCGATGAAAATCGGCCCCTATCTGCTCCTCACCATGCCCGGCGAGCCGATGGTCGAATTTGGCTTCAAACTCGAGCAAGCCATCGCCGATCGTGCCAAGCCACTCATCATCGGCTACGCCAACGGCAACATCGGCTACATCGCCACCGCCGAGGCGCACAAGGTCGGCGGCTACGAGCCCAACCTCTCCAAACTCAAGCCGGAAGCCGAGCCGGTGATCCTCAAAAAACTCGGTGAACTCGCCGACCGCGTCGTCGGCGATGTCTTCGCGTCATTCTCGAAGCATCCGAAGGACCTGCAGAAACGCGAGGTGGAGGAAAAAGCCCGCCTTCAACAATCCCCAGCCAAACCATGACCACCACCGACGAACAATCCCGCCGCGCCTACTGGGCGGAACAAATGGAGGCAGGCTATGCCATCGTGCAGAAGCTCATCGAGTTTCCCGTGAACGAATGCGGCGAGCGCTTTGCCTCGATCCCCGATGCCGCAGCAGCCGCAGGCGTGGAGATGCTGTTCTCCACGACGAAGATCGCGGGCGATCTCGACCGCGTTTACTTCCTGCGGGAGAGTTTGGTGCGTGATGTCATCACCATCGGCCGCGAGATGAACGAGCGCGGGTGGATCTTGAAGATCGAGGACGCGTTTCGCTCGCTCGACATGCAGCGGCAGCTCGTGCGGAAACCGTCGGTGTTCGACAACGTGCTCAAGAAGACCATGTGGGAGCTCGGCGGGCAGATTCCGACGCCGGAGATGATGTTCCGCCGCGCCATCGTGCTCACCGCGAACATGCCAAAGATCGGCGCGCACATGTCCGGCTCCGCCATCGACATCTCTGTGTTCCGCCGCGACGACGGCACGGAGGTCTGGCGCGGTTATCCTTATCTCGAAATGAGCGAGCACACGCCCATGCGCACGCCGTTTGTCGCGCCGGAGCACGTCGCCACGCGGCTGGACATCTGCGCGATGATGGAAAAGCACGGTTTCATCCACTTCCCCTTCGAGTTTTGGCACTTCGACAAGGACGACGCCGGCATGCACATCCTCACCGGCAATCCCGCGCCCTGCCGCTTCGGCCCCGTGAACTGGGACCCGCGCACGAATGAAGTCACGCCGGTGGAAAACCCACTCGATCTGCTCAATCCGCTGCCGGTGATCGAAAAAGAGATCGCCGCGGCGCTGGAGCGTGCACGGGCCTAAAGTGCGAAGCATCTAGGACTGCGGCAGCCTGCTGCCGCAGCCCATGTCACGCCGGTGTTGATGAAAAGCGCATCGCCCATGAACATCCTTCAATTCTCCTTCACATCCCCTTGCTCGTAGGCCTTGGGCAGTGTGTCGGTCCAGGCTTTGAGGCGGGTGGTGAGGTCTTGGACGAGGTCGGGTTTCTGCGGGGCGAGGTTGTTTCGCTCGCCGGGGTCTGTAGCGAGGTCGTAGAGCT
>JBILVU010000127.1:0-16385 GCA_044370285.1 Prosthecobacter sp. | reverse complement strand
ATGGCCGCCATCTTCAACGAGTGGAACGAGGGCGACCTCCTTAGCTACCTCATCCAGATCTCCGGCAAGGCTTTGGAGCAAAAAGACCCCGAAACCGGCAAGCCCGTCGTCGAACTCATCGTCGATAAAGCCGGCCAGAAAGGCACCGGCCAGTGGACCCTGCTCAACGCCGCCGAAAACGCCGTCGTCATCAGCACCATCAACGCCGCCGTCGAGGCCCGCATCCTCTCCAGCCAGAAGAAACAACGCGTCGCCGCCAGCACCCAGCTCACCGGCCCGACCGTCAACATCACCACCGATAAGAAGGAACTGGTCAAAAAAGTCCACGACGCCCTCTACGCCTCCAAGATCATCAGCTACGCCCAAGGTCTCGACCTCATTCAGACCATGGGTGCCAAGAAGGACTGGAAGCTCGACCTCGGCCGCATCGCCGCCATCTGGCGCGGCGGTTGCATCATCCGCGCCCGCTTCCTCAATCGCATCACCGACGCCTACCGCACCAACGCCAATTTGGCCAACCTCATGCTCGATCCGTTCTTCAAAGACGTGCTCAGCAAGACGCAGCAAAACTGGCGTGAAGTCGTGAGCATCGCCACCCTCAACGGCATCCCAGTTCCTGCCTTCAGCGCCTCCCTCGGCTACTACGACAGCTACCGCGCCGCCCGCCTCCCCGCCAACCTCCTCCAGGCCCAGCGTGACTTCTTCGGTGCCCACACCTACGAGCGCACCGACAAGCCCGAAGGCCAGATGTTCCATACCGAGTGGCCGGAAGTGATCGGCTAAAGTAGTCCGCACAGTCCCCTGTGCGGCGCTCCGAAACACCCAAGCCGCACATAGGACTGTGCGGACCACTTTAAAGGCGGCTGAGGCAACTCAGCCGCCTTTATTTTTCTGTGAACATGATGCCGCTGGCTCTACCATATTTCACACGCTCAATGATTAGTTTTGGTCCTTGGCCCCGAAAATGTACCGCCGCTTTTAAAAGCTCGTCCGATTGCTGGCCGGCATAAACGAACCGCTCTGCCCAGCACAGTGTACGCCGGTTGATCATCGAAGACGTTCCAGGTTGGAAAACACCGTAACTCGGCTGGCATGTATGATTTGCTACTGCCGCCATCCTCCGACTAAGAGGAAGAATCAGCTCGATGTTTGGGTTCATGATTCCAAGTGGCCCACGAGCAACTTCAGAACCAACATCCTCCAAAAGTACGGGATGGTCCCCAATGATGAAGTCGTCTTCTGAATCTGGGAGTGCACAGAACTTCCACTTCAAGTTAGCCAACCCTTGAGTCAGTGGTTCGACGTCCATTAGATTTTTGATGAGCGTCAGCTCGTGCCGGGGGCTGAAACGCGTCCTTCCTTCAGCGATGTCAGCTAATAGTATCTTGATAGTTTCATTTGTTGCTCCTGCCTCTCTTAGACGCTCAGCCACCCGCTGCTGAAAGTCGTGGTTGTGTGCGGCAAGCCTACTACCAGATTCGCTCCAAATTGCCGTTCCCATTTCGGTGTTCTGCCTGACACTTCGAGGAGTTCGAAGCATTAACGCTGCGACAAATCGAAAAAACGAAAGGAGCGAGGCAACATCAAGCTTTTCGCGATTTATGAGCATTCGCACAGCATTTGAGCCTGGTGTGTCATATCGCGCTGTAACTATCGCTTCGATTGAAGATGTGTCTTTCGTGCCGTCTTTACGAAAAACTGTATGCCAATGCTTTTCATAGCCGGCTGCTTCAGGACATCCAAGCCAGTTCTTTTTTGCCTTTGTATCATAAACCCAAAGGCTGTTGCCCTCAGTTGCGAAGTTCGAAAGCAAGAAGCGAGGGACATAGTGATGTCTTACAGGATCTTTTTGCGGCCTTACCATGCCAGACTATCCGACTTGTTCACCGACAATCCAATCACGTTTATTGACGCAAACGCCCCCCCTTGTCCGATACTCCCCCGTCGTGAATCCGAAAAAAAACAGCCCGCAGCCCGTCACAAAGGCCATTCGCTTGAAGCCTTCCGTGACCGACTACGCGACCTTTGTGGCCACGACCTCGAAGGTGCTGGGCACGACCGGGCCCGCCTCGCGCAAGACTAGGCCGAACCAGCGTGTGCTGTCGCTTGCACGCCCCAATCGTGCATCTGGAGCGCAGTGAATGACGTGTTTGGCGAAGCGGAAGTGGGCATTGCCTGAACTGAGGTCCGAGTCACCTGGGTTCAAAAATCAGGTTGGCAGCTCCCACCCGATGCCCCATCTTCAACCATGGCCAAAACAATCGCTTCCGCGCCCACCCGCATCAAGATCGGCGGAGTCGAGATGATGCTGCGTCCGCAGCCGCAGAAGGGCACCATTCCTGAGAGCCGTTTGCGCCGGGCGGTGATGAAAGCCCTCGCGTCCGAGCAACCTGCCCGCAAGAACTGACATGAAGGCAGGGCAGAGGAGTCGCTACGCCCGGCAGGTGTTCATCAACTGCCCGTTTGATGGCGAATATCTGCCCCTGATGAGAGCCATCGTGTTTGTGCTCAAAGCCTGTGACTATGTGCCCCGCTGCGCCTTGGAGGCAGACAGCGCCACGGAGGTGCGAGTGGAGAAAATCCTACGCATCATCCGCGAATGTGGACTGAGCATCCACGACATCTCCCGCACCCAGCCGGATCGCAAATCCAAGCTGCCGCGCTTCAACATGCCGTTCGAACTGGGTCTGTTCATGGGCGCGGCAAAACTGGGTGGAGCCCGGCAAAGGCAGAAGGGGGCGCTTATTCTTGATGTGGAGCCTTATCGTTATCAGAAGTTTCTCTCCGACATCGCCGGGCAGGACATTCGGGCGCACCGAAATGAGCCTGCGGCGGCCATCGGAGCCGTTCGTGAGTGGTTGAATACCCACCATGCGCAAAATCAGCCGCTGCCCGGCAAAGCCGCTCTGGTGAATCTCTACAAGCGGTTTCAAAAGCGCCTTCCAGTCATGTTGAAGGACCTTCAGCTTAAAGAGTCGGAAATTTCGTTCGTGGACTGGTCGAAACTGATCGGCATCTGGCTCGAAACGGTGGCCAAAGCCTGAGCAAGCCATGGCACTGCCGCTGAATTCAAAAAAGCGGCAAAGTTGACGCGGTGCCTGAGCCATCACGTCGGATGAATGTGCTTCAGAAGGACGATTTTGCCGTGAAACGGCTCGGGTTGCGTTTATGGGAGGCGGCTCATGAGAGTCGAACTTGTTAATACTGGCACAGAACTCCTCCTCGGGGACACGGTGAATACGAACGCGGCGTGGATCGGCCAGCGGCTGGCGGCGCTGGGCATCCAGGTGACGCGGCAGACCATCGTGCCGGATGGCGCGATCATCCGCGTGGCGATTGCCGAGGCGGCGCAAAGGTCGGACGTGGTGCTGGTCTCCGGTGGCCTGGGGCCGACGAATGATGATCTCACGCGTGAATCGACCGCCGAGCTGCTCAGCCTGCCGATGGAGCTCAATGAAGGCGTGCTGGAGCACCTCACGGCCTACTTTGCGAAGCGGAACAAGGCGGTGAACGATGCCACCAAGCGCCAGGCGATGGTGCCGAAAGGGGCGAGCGTGATGGCGAACCCGTTTGGCACGGCCCCCGGCCTCTATTTCCCGGCTTCACTGGGCGAGCCGTTGGGCTGGAATGCGCACATCTTCCTGCTGCCGGGACCTCCACGGGAGCTGAAGCCGATGATCGAGAACGAGGTGGAGCCACGCCTGCGGGAGTGGCTGCCGGAAGGGGCGTCGCGCCGCGTGCTCTATTTAAAGGTCACCGGCATCGGCGAGTCGGACATCGTCGAGGCGGTAGAGAAGGAGCTGGAGGCGGTGCCGGGTCTCGATTTGGGTTACTGCATTCGAAAAGGGGATGTCGATGTACGTCTCGCCGGCACTCAGACGGCGGTGGACGCGGCGGCCGACATCGTGCGCGGGGCTTTTGGCGATTGCATCGTCTCGGAGGATCGCCGGATCATTGAGGAGGTCATTGTTCAGCTTTTGGCCGATCGCGGCGAGTGGATGGCCACGGCGGAATCCTGCACGGGCGGCACCATTGCCAGCCGGATCACCGATGTGAGCGGCTCCTCGAAGGTTTTTGGTCACGGCTGGGTGACATACGCGAACGAGGCCAAGCAGCAGCACCTCGGCGTGCCGGTGGAACTTTTCGAGAAACACGGCGCAGTGAGCGAGGAAGTAGCCCGGGCGATGGCCGAAGGTGCGCTGGCGGTGAGCGGGGCAGATTACGCTCTTTCCGTTACAGGAATCGCTGGGCCGACAGGCGGCACCGAGGAAAAGCCGGTGGGCACGGTGTGGATCGGCCTGGCTTCCAAATCGGGCGAGACATGGACTTTGAAGCGTTTTTACCCCGGTGCGCGGGATCGCTTCAAGCTCCTCACTTCCCAGGCGGCGCTCGATTTGCTTCGCCGGAGGCTCTGTGGCCTCAAACCGAGGTCATGAGTTCAGCGCTGCCTCTTCGCGGGCAGTTTTATGTCGGCAGGCACCTTCACGGGCCAGTTCTTCGCAGTGGGCCTCGATGCGCATGCTTTTGAGCTGAGGCTTGAAACCGAGGCGGCGGGAGATGCAATCGTGCAGCAGGGCGATGTGCTCGTCCTCAAACTCCACCACCCGGTCGCAATCGAGGCAGATGAGGTGGTTGTGCTGCGGTTTTTCGAGGAAATTCGGGTCGTAGTAGGTCTGATCGCGGCCCAAGTCCACCTCGCGGAGCACCCCGCAGGCCTGCATCAGGGTGATCGTGCGATAGACGGTGGCCCGGGAGACAGTGCGGTCGATCTTGCGCACCTTGTCGAGGAGTTCCTCGGCATTGAAATGGTCGTCCGTGGCAAAAGCAGCCTCGATGATGACATCACGCTGCTTGGTCCGCCGCTGCCCTTGTTGGGCGAGATAGGCATCCAGGCGTTTTTTGACATCTTCGATCATGAGCCTTCCGGTTTAAGACACTTGGCCGGAGGGTGCAAGATGGTTTCAGAGCCGGGGGGAGATTCGGGAGCCGAAAATCGGACCATGAGCCTCTCGGGCCGATTTTTTGACCACCGCCTCTTTTTAAAGGTTTTGCCATGTTGACGGCTTGGAAGACTCAAAAGGCCCGGTTTGGTCAAAAAAGGAGGCCTGTGAGCCATTAATGGTGCTGCATATTTGAAATAAATTCAGAAAATTATGGAAATTTTGCATAACTCCTGTTAATCTTGCTGGATTCCTGCCTTTCAACGAATGCCCTTACCTTTCTCATTCTCAGCACAAAGAGCCGCTCCGGTGCCAGAAGCACCGCTCGGCATGGGCAGTGCTTACACGAATCCTCAAGAGCTCGTCGGCCTCGTCGAACAGCCAGGAGCCGTGAAGGATCCAGCCTTTGCCACCCTGGCATTTGGTGTCCCTGGTGCCGCTCCTAGACCGGCTCAGTTGATTGATTTTCAGGCAAATCAGCCTCCTGCCGCCCCTCCATCACCACTTCCTGCCGCACGGCCGCAGATGCAGGCTCCGCCGCTCAACGGCCAGCCCTACCTCACGCTCGGCCAGGCTCCCACGACCCATTTTAACGCACCACCTCCTTCCGCCGTCGCCACTGAAACAGAGCGACTATTGCGTGAGGTTGCCGGGCAGGTGGACCAGATGCGGAACGACTTTTTCTCCGCCGCCACCAACATCAGCGCCTTGAATGATAGGCTGGAGCGCCTGGAAGGTCGTGGCGGCTCTGCCGCTGGAGCTAGCGCAGAGGTGGCTGCTCTCCGGGCGGACTTTGAATCCTGGATCTCCCAGCACCTCGAAACCGCCGTCGAGCAGTGCATGCGCCGCGTCTGGGCTCGTGCCTCCATGCAGCCGACGCCCACCAGCCCTACTCCCACGGCCTGATCCTCACCTCTCTCCTCCCGAACCCACCCACACTGCCTATGAACTCCCTCCGCCTTCGCATGCTCTTCCCGCTCTGGCTCTTCGGCTTCCTGCCTACCATGGGCGCGGCCAAGCTCATGGATCAGCCACTTGACTGGTTTTACGGCGTCACCGGCATCGTCCTCGGCGGTGGCGTCTTCTTGGCTGCCTACCTCATCGGCGGCTGGGTGCTAAAACCGGCCAGCTCCGTCATGAAAGGCACCACGGCTGTGCTGCGTGGCGTGCCCCCGGATACCCAATCCGCTGAATGGCTGCCCTCCGACTTCTGGAAGCTCCGTTGTGATATCAATATGATCTTCGCCAAGCAGCGCCAGGCCCTCAACGCCGCAGAGCAGCACGCCACGCAGACCGCCCAGCGTCTCCTCAATGCCGAGCGTCTCCTCCGCGAGGCCTTCACCGCCCTCCAGGGTCTCTTCGCCGCCAGTGATGAAGGCGTGGCCGTCATCGACGCCCAGGGCTCCATCATCGCCTCGAATGGCCGCCTTGATGCCTTCCTCGGTAAACCGGTCGAAGAAATCGCCGGACGCGATGCTGGCCGTCTCGTCGCCGCCTTTGCCGAGCGCTTTGCCGATGGCAAGGCCGCCGCTGAGTGGCTGCAATCCGTCGCCAGCAACCTCGACGGCCAGGATCAGATGAACCCCATGATCACCGCCGATGGCGAGGGCGTTTATAGCATTCGCACCGTGCCCATGCGCACCGATGCCGGTGAAATCGTCGGACGCATCTGGGTGGTGAAGGATCACTCCCAGCTCCGCGTGCTCGAAAAGCAACTCCGCGAATCGCAGAAGCTCGGCACCATCGGTCAGCTCGCCGGCGGTATCGCCCACGACTTCAACAACCTCCTCACCACCATCCGTGGCAATCTCACCCTCGCCGAGCTCACCTCGCCTGCGAACCCCGGTGCCGTCCGCGACCGTCTGCAAAACGCCACGCACGCCACTCAGCGTGCGGCGGATCTCGTGAAGAGCCTCCTCGGCTATTCCCGCTTCAGCAATGGCTCCTCCGCCCGCAAGCCCGTCAATTTGAAGCGCCTCATGGCCGATGTGCAGCAGCTTCTGAAGCACAGCGTCGATTCCAAAGTGAACATCCAGATGCGTGCCGGCATGGATGACTCCCACGTCCTCGCCGATGCCACCCAGGTGCAGCAGGTCATGCTCAACCTTTGCCTCAACGCCCGCGACGCCCTTCCTTCGGACAATGGCGTCATCGAGATCGCCGTCGAAAACGTCACCCGCGCCGCCAAAGGTCCAAATGGAGGCGACTCCGCTGATTTCGTCATGCTCGTCGTCCGCGATAACGGCCACGGCATCTCCGAAGAGAACCGCCACCGCATCTTCGAACCCTTCTTCACCACCAAAAACGCCGCCAAAGGCAGCGGCCTTGGCCTCGCCACCGCGCAGGACATCGTCCGCGAGCATGGCGGCTGGATCGAGTTCGACTCCGAAATCGGCCGTGGCAGTGAATTCCGCGTTTATCTGCCCCGCACCAGTCAGCTCGAAGAAAATGGCGATCAGCCCCGAGAAGATCTTTCTTCTGGAAACGCTGTCACCGCCCCGCTCGGCACGCAGACCACCATCCTCGTCGTCGATGACGAAGCGCCCGTCCGCTCCATCGCCGCGAACATGCTCAACTTTCTCGGCTACCGCGTCATCGAGGCCGCCGATGGTCAGCAGATGCTCGATATGTGCCTCCGCGGCGGCGAAAAGATCGACGCCATCTTGCTCGACATCTACATGCCGAAGCTCAGCGGTCGCGAGGCCTTCAAGCAGCTCCGCGCCGCCGATTCCGACATCCCCGTCGTCGTTTGCAGCGGCTTCATCATTGATCCCGATGAATTCATGATCCTCAGCCAGGGCCACCCGCCGCCCGTGGACATCATGCTGAAGCCCTACTCCCTCGACGGTCTCAGCAAAGCCCTCGCCAAAGCCATCGGCGCTCACGCCCAGGATCTCGCCACGCGTTCCAGCTTCGGCGTCTCGCAGGCTCAGCCCGTGCTCGTGGCGTAAGCCGTCCGCTCGCGTTTTTCCTTCGGAGATCACTTGGCGAAAAGCAGCAGCGGCGGAAACTACCCGTCACCATGCCCGAGACCATCAAAGACCTCCTCCACGCCTCCGAGCCGCGTTCCAGCATCCTCGCCCGCGGCTGGGTGCGCACGAAGCGCGATTCGAAAGCCTGCTCCTTCCTCGAAATCACCGACGGCTCCTGCTTCAAAGGCCTGCAAGTCGTCGTCGATGCCACGCTGCCGACCGCTGATCTCCTCCCGCGCATCCTCACCGGGGCCTCCGTCGAGATCACGGGCGAATTGATCGCCTCACCCGCCGCCGGACAGAAATGGGAAGTGCAGGCCAAAGAGGTGAAACTCCTCGGCGAAGCGGATGCGACGTATCCTTTGCAAAAGAAAGGCCACACGCCTGAGTTCCTGCGCACCATTGCGCATCTGCGGCCGCGCACGAACCTCTTCGGCAGCGTCTTCCGCGTGCGCAGCAAGATGGCCTTCGCCGTTCATCGCTTCTTCCAGGAGCGTGGCTTTTTCTGCGTCCACACGCCCATCATCACCAGCAGCGACTGCGAAGGCGCGGGCGAGATGTTCCAGGTCACCACGCTGAAGCCCAACACGCCCAGCAAGCCCGAGCAGGACTTCTTTGGCCGCCCCACCTACCTCACCGTCAGCGGCCAGCTTCAAGGCGAGGCCTTCGCGTGTGCTCTCGGCAATATCTACACCTTCGGCCCCACCTTCCGCGCCGAAAACAGCAACACCACCCGCCACGCCGCCGAGTTCTGGATGATCGAGCCTGAGATGGCCTTCTACGATCTCTTCGACGACATGACGCTCGCCGAAGAACAAGTGCGCTACCTCGTCCAGGCGATGTTCGACGAATGCCCCGACGAGCTCGAGTTCTTCAACAAATTCATCGACAAAGAACTCGTCGCCAGATTGCAGCAAACATTGGCAAAACCCTTCGAGCGCATCAGCTACACCGACGCCGTCGAGATCCTGCTCAAATCCGGCCGCACATTCGAAAACCCCGTCGTCTGGGGCGAAGGCCTGCAAACCGAGCACGAGCGTTTCCTCGCCGAAGAGCACGTCAAAGGCCCCGTCACCATCTTCAACTACCCCAAAGGCATCAAACCCTTCTACATGCGCCAGAACGACGACGGAAAAACCGCCGCTGCCATGGACCTGCTCGTCCCCGGCATCGGCGAAATCGTCGGCGGCAGCCAGCGTGAGGAGCGACTCGACGTCCTCGAATTCCTCATGGCCGCCCAGGGCCTCGAACCCGAAAACTATTCGTGGTATGCCGACCTCCGCCGCTACGGCAGCGTCCCCCACGCTGGCTACGGCCTCGGCTTCGAGCGTCTCCTCATGTTCGTGACCGGCGTGCCCAACATCCGCGATGTCATTCCCTTTGCCCGCACGCCGGGCCATGCGGCTTATTGACCTCGGATCGCTTTCCGAATAGCATTCGCCATGATCTCGCTCCAGGCGCTCCACGAACTTCCCCTGCGGGAAAAGCTCTTCGTCATGGAAGCGCTGTGGGATGATCTTTCCGCGGCCGAGGCTGACTTGGAGGTGCCTGCTTGGCAAAAGGAGGTGCTCGATGTGCGCGAAGACGCCGTTGCGGCAGGCACAGCGAAGTTCATCGACTGGGAAGATGCTAAAAAAGAGATTCTTGAGGCCGTGCGATGAAGATTCAGATCCTCGATCTCGCGAAGACTGATCTCATGGATGGGCATCGGTTTTATGAAAAGCAGGAGGCGGGGCTCGGGGACTACTTCCTGCGAAACCTGTTCGCTGACATCGACCAGCTTCAACTCACCGCTGGCATCCACCGGAAGCCCTACCGGCACTATCACCGGGCTCTCTCGAAGCGCTTTCCTTTCGCCATTTTTTACACCGTTGAGGATGAGATCGTGAAGGTGCGTGCGGTGGTAGACTGCCGACGCCGCCCTTCATGGATTCGCGGTCACCTTCGTGGAGCGTGACTTGGCATCGTGGCTTCCGATCCTTCGAATTGGTTGCCGGAAGCGTCTGTCGCGGCTCGTTTTCACCACATGCCTTTCCGTCTCCTTCTCTTTGCTCTTTGCTTTTGGCCCTTCGCTGCCAATGCGCAGACCGGCCTCAAGCTCCAGCTCGTCTCCGAGCAAGCCGCTGTGGTGCCCGGCAAGCCCTTCACTGTCGGCCTTTGGATTCAGCATGAGCGCGGCTGGCATACCTACTGGCGGTTTCCGGGCATTGTGGGCGTGCCCACGCAAATGGCGTGGAGCCTTCCGAAGGGTTGGAAGGCCGGGCCACTCGTCTATCCTGAGCCGGAGAGGACCTTGATGTTCCAAATCAAGGCGCAGGGGGTTGATCGCGATGTCATGCTGCGCACCGAAATCACGCCTCCAGCTAATTTGAAGCCCGGCGATGAGGTCACGCTCTCCGGCAAGGCCGTGTGGATGTGCTGTGGTAGTTCATGCCATCCCGGTGCGATGGAATTGAGCCTCACGCTGCCCATCGCAGATGCCTCGATGCTGAATGAGAAATGGCACCGACTCCTCGAAGCCGAGCGTGTGCTCGCTGAGCGCACCAGCGATGCCTGGAAAGCCGAAGCCTCCGAAAAAAGCCGCGTCATCACCCTCACGCTTCGCCCTGCCGATGCTCGTGCGGCGCTCCGCAGCAGCCAGCGTGATGCAGAGAAACTCATCGTCTTCACGGAAGACGGCTGGTTCGATAGCGACAAGCCGCAAACCATCACGCTGCACTCCGACGGCACCCTTTCCATCCAGCTCATCCAAGCCGATACCTACCTTGGCGGCTCACCACCCACCACGCTGCGCTGCATCCTCCGCCACGACGACGGCTGGGTGAAAGGCGAGCCATGGCGCTGCCTGCAAATCGCCCCTGTGATCCGGCGATGATTGGAATAGCCCTTGGACTGCGGCAGCCTGCTGCCGCTTTTCCGAGGCAGCCCTGCTGCCGGAGCAGTCGCCTCGTAAACGAGACAACCTGTGGCCTGTGAATCAGGAGATGCACAGCTTCCGAGCGGGTTGCCTTGCCCGTCCGTCGGCCAGCAGGCTGGCCTTCCAAAAGCGGCAGCAGGCTGCCGCAGTCCACATGATTCCTCTCTTGAAGCCCCGCGTGGCTTGGTGTTTACCCACCGTCACATGACGCGCCAACAAGCTGTGAACGCCTTTCGCTGGACCGCCCTCGCCGAGGCGGTGTCCTACCTCGTTTTGCTCGGCATTGCGATGCCGCTGAAATACCTCTGGCAGATGCCGATGGCCGTCAAAATCATCGGCTCCATCCACGGGGCTTTGTTTGTGGCCTTCTGCCTCACGCTGCTGCTGGCGATGCAAAAAGCCGCGTGGTCGCTGGGGCGTGCGGCGATGCTGTTTTTGGCTTCGCTGCTGCCTCTCGTGCCCTTCTGGCTGGATCGCCGCGTGAAATCCTGGGCGGAGGAGGCGGCATGAAGAAGGTCGTCATTTTCAGCGACGGCGGATGCCATGGAAATCCCGGCCCTGGAGCCTGGGCGGCCGTGTTGCAGTATGGAAAGCATGTGCGTGAGATCACCGGCGGCATCGCCGCCACGACGAACAACCGCATGGAGCTGATGGCGGCCATCGAATCGCTCAACATGCTCAAAGAAACCTGCGACATCGACTTCCACACCGATTCCGAATACGTCCGCAACGGCATCACCCAGTGGCTCACCGGCTGGAAGCGCAATGGCTGGCGCACCGCCGCCAAGAAGCCCGTCAAAAACGCCGATCTCTGGCAGCAGCTGGATGCCGCCAACGCCCGCCACACCGTCCGCTGGCACTGGGTCAAAGGCCACGCCGGCAACGACCTCAACGAACGCTGCGACGAACTCGTCCAGGAAGCCATCGCCAAGGTCAAAGACAGCCATTCATCCGCCGAACTCGCCTCAGCGCTGAAGGTCTTCAAAGAAGCGGAAGCTTGAGCTGCTCAGCGCTCGACCTCTCGATCTCCTTCGCCAAACCCGTCGGATTACCCCGTTCGAATAGGTTGATGGCATCAACATGATCGCCTCCTCATGTAAAGAAAAGTCAGTTTCCTTTACACGATCTGACGAACGTGATAAGGAAATGCCACTTTTCTTTACATGTCTAAGTTGTCGCTCTTGCCTCTACCCAACCTTGCCACGCTGGAAACACGCGAGGTCTGGGCGGCATTGACGGTGGCGCACCGGCACTTGGCTGAGCTGAAGGGGTTGTGTGAGTCGCTGCCGAATCAGGCCATCCTTCTGGATACGCTGGGCATCCAGGAGGCGAAGGACAGCTCGGAGATCGAGAATATCATCACGACACACGATGAGCTCTATGCCTCTCAGGAGGGTTCGGGGGGCACTTCGGCGGCCAAAGAAGTGCGGCACTATGTGTCTGCCCTGCGCACGGGCTACGAAGCGGTGCGTGATTCTGGTCTGATCCGGCTGGAGACGTTGCTGGCCGTGCAAGCGGAGCTTGAGCAAAACCGCGCTGGCTTGCGCAAGCTGCCGGGTACGGTTTTGAAAAATGATGCGACGGGCGCGGTGATCTATGAGCCGCCCCAAGACGCCGCCGAGGTGGAGGCACTGATGGGGAACCTGATCGATTTCATTCACGCCGAGGATGGCCTGGACCCGCTGCTGCGCATGGCGATCACGCATCATCAGTTCGAAAGCATTCACCCTTTTTATGACGGGAACGGGCGCACGGGCCGCATTCTGAATCTCCTGATGCTGCAACGTGATGGCCTGCTGGATTTGCCGGTGCTCTACCTTAGCCGCTACATCACGACGACGAAGCCGGATTATTATCGGCTGCTGCAAACGGTGCGAGATGAGGATCGCTGGGCGGAATGGTGTCTCTACATGCTGCGTGGCGTGGCGGTGACCTCGCGCAGCGCGATCACCTTGGTGAAAGCCTTTCGTGATCTGATGCTGAAAACAAAGCACGACCTACGTGAACGACTGCCGAAGCTCTACAGCCAGGATTTGCTAAACAACCTCTTTCGCTACCCCTATACGAAGATCGAGTTCGTCGAGCATGAGCTAGGCGTCTCCCGGCCGACCGCAGGCAAATACTTGGAACTGCTCACCGCAGCAGGTTTGGTGAGGAAACAACGGATGGGCAAAACGAACTTCTTCATCAACGAGCCGCTCTTTGCTTTGCTCAGTGGGGTCACTCTAGAATAAGGATAACTCACCATGATCGTGACCACCCAGCAGATGCAAGAGTTTGAGGAAGCCGCGCTGGCGCGGGGAGTTTCGGCGGCGGGGCTGATGGAGGAGGCAGGGAAGGGGATCGCGGAGGTGGTGAGGCAGTTTGAGCCGGTGGCGGGATCGCTGGTGCTTTATCTGGGCAAAGGAAACAATGCGGGCGATGCGCTTGTGGCGGCTCGGGAACTGCGAAAGGATGGCTGGAAGGTTTTTGGCAGGCTTTGCGTGCCTGCGGCGGAGATGAAGGAACTGCCGCGTGGGCATTGGGGCGATTGGGTGGAGGTGATCGAGGAGGCTCGGACGCGTGCGTTTCCTCGCGGGCCGTTGGTGTTACTCGATGGACTGCTGGGCATCGGTTTCAGCGGGGAGATGAAGCCGGAGCTGGCAGCGATGGCGGAGGAGATGAAGGCGCTTCGGGAGCAGCGCCACGCCCGAATCATCGCGATGGACCTGCCGAGTGGTCTCGGATCAAGGCATGCAGTGGAAGCGGATGTGACGGCCTGTGTGGCGCATTTCAAAGACCTGCTCGTCGAGGATGGGGCGGAGAGAAACGTGGGACGCCTCGCTCTCGTGCCGCTGAGCGAACTGGAAGGGATCCAGGGCGATGCTTCGGCGATGGTGATGACACCGCGCGACATTCGTCATTGGCTGCCTCATCGGCCGAATGACATGCACAAAGGGAATGCGGGTCGCGTGGTGATCCTGGCGGGATCTCGCGGTTTTCTCGGTGCGGCGGAGCTGGCTTGTCGCGGGGCTTTGCGTGCCGGGGCAGGTTTGACGACGCTGCTGGTGAAGAAGGCCTTCTATGATTTGCTGGCGGCTCGTGTGCCGCCGGAGGTGATGGTGAAGTGCGTGGATGATTATCGCGAGGCTTTGGAGATGAAGGCGGATGCGCTGGCGATTGGCCCCGGACTTGGTTTTGATAGCGACGACGAGGTGCTGGAGGTACTGCGGCAGGCACCCATGCCGACGGTGGTGGATGCGGATGCGCTGACGATGCTCTCCCAGAACCCCGAGACGATGGATGAGATGAGCGGTCTGCCGCGACTGCTCACGCCGCATCCCGGCGAGCTGGATCGGCTGCTGGCGAACTATCCCGGCTGGCATGGCATGTCCCGCCGCATGGTGACGGAGATGCTGGTGAAGACTGCGCCGAAACGCACGCTGCTTCTGAAAGGCGCACGCACGGTGATCGCCACGGCTGGTGAGGTGACGCTCTTCAATTCCACCGGTCATCCCGGCATGGCTGGAGGTGGCATGGGCGATGTGCTCACGGGCGTGTGTGCGGCTCTGGCGGCCCGCCGCGTGCCGCTGCATCATGCGGCGGGGCTTGGCGCTTGGCTTTGCGGTCGTGCGGCCGAGATCGCGGGTCGTGAAGGCATCTGCGCCTCGGATGTGCCGGCTTGTCTGGGCCGTGCGGTGCTGGATTTGAAATCGGGCTGCTGGTAAAAGATCATTCCACGATGAGCCTCACTGCCCGCTTTTTGCTTGGTTTTGCGCTGGTCGCCAGCGTGGGGCTGTTCGTGCTCTTTTCGCAGCTCATTCAACGGGTGGAGCGTCAATACATGGAGGCCACGGAGGAGCCGATGGTGGATGTGGCGAACATTCTCGCTGAAATCCTCGCTTCACAGGCCAAGAGCGGCGTTCTCGATCCCACGATGGTGGAGACCGCGATTCGTTTTGCGCAGGCACGGGAGCTGAATGCGCAGATCTACAACCGCACCAAGACGCAGGTGGATATGCACGTCTATGTGACGGATGCCGAGCGCCGTGTGCTGTTTGACTCCGCTGGCGTGGAGGAGCCTGGCACGATCTCGAATCGCCGTGATGTGGTGCTCACTTTGAACGGCGAATACGGTGCCCGCAGCAGCCGCACGAATTCGTATGACCCGCTGTCCATCGTGATGTTTGTGGGCGCTCCGATCCGGGTGGAGGGCAAAACGATCGGCATGGTGAGCGTGGCCAAGCCGCAGCGTGGTGTGCTGGCTTTCGTGTGGGAGACGGAGCGCTGGCTGAAGTGGTCCATCATCTCGACGGTGCTGCTGATGCTCGCAGGCATCTTCTTGGCCGCGAAGTGGGCCACGAAGCCGCTCGAAGACCTCACGCAGCATGCGATGGCGGTGAGCCGCGGCGAGCGTTCTTTGCCGCCGGACATGCCGGGACATCAGATGAAGACGCTGGCCACGGCGCTGGAGGACATGCGAGATGCGCTGGAAGGCCGTGAGTATGTGGAGAGCTATGTGCAAAGCCTCACCCACGAGCTGAAAAGCCCCGTGGCGGCCATTTTGGGTGCCAGTGAGATTTTGCAGGATGGCGATGTGCCGGAGGATAAACGCACGCGTTTCCTCGGAAACATCCGTGCCGAGGCCGGAAGGCTTCGCGACCTTCTGGAGCGTCTGCTGCATCTCGCCGCGCTGGAAAAGCAAAAGACGCTGCTCAAGCGTGAACCGGTGAATTTGCAGGAGGTCATCCTCCGCGCCTGGGATCATCTGGCCGTGCTGGCGCAAGCGCGGAAGGTGCATTTTGAGTCGCAGCTTGATGAAAGCCTCATCGTGGAAGGGGATGCGTGGCTGATCGAGTTGGCGGTGAGCAATCTGCTTCAAAACGCCATCGACTTCTCGCCCTCCGGCGGCCTGTTGAAGGTCAAAACCTATCGCTTCGAGCAGCGCTGCGTGATCGAGATCGAGGACGAAGGTCCCGGCGTGCCGGACTACGCTCGCGAGCGAGTCTTTGAGCGTTTTTATTCCCTGCCGCGACCTGATACGGGCAAGAAAAGCAGCGGCCTGGGCCTTTGCTTCGTCAAAGAAGCCGCCACGCTTCACGGCGGCAGCATCGACCTTCTGCCCGGTGAGGCAGGGAAGGGAACGAAGGCCGTGCTGGTGATGCCGTGACGTTTGTTGGTCTTCAACGTGGATGAGTCCTCTGGACTCATCTGATGGCAGCCGGGACGGCTGCACCACATTTTAGCGCTCGATGCTCGCGGTGCGTATCTTGACAAGGTCTCCCCGCTCTCTCCATGCGCAGGACATGAAGAACACCTCCCCTCGTCGAACGATGCGCAGCCGTGAAGGCGCGGAGATCGCCCCACGCAAAAGCATGGGGCAGAATTTCCTCGTCGATGAATCCATCTCGAAGTGGATCGCCGATCAGATCCAGCCGGATGATGCCCCGCTGGTGGTGGAGATTGGTCCGGGCATGGGGGCGCTGACGGAGCATCTCGTTGGCAGGCCGAAGAAGCTGGTGCTCATCGAAAAGGATTATCAGCTCGCTCCCGAGTTGCAGCGCCGTGTTGAAGGTC
>JBILVU010000126.1:0-16450 GCA_044370285.1 Prosthecobacter sp. | reverse complement strand
GTGGGTCTTGCGGGCGATTTCGACGGCCTCCCAGTCGAAGGCGCGGCCGGTGCGTTCTTCGAGATCGCGTCGCGGATCATAGCTGGTGTTGAAATCCGTGCCGACGACCTGCGCGTAGGTCTCCACGGGCAGCTCGTGGCCGTGCTCGGCAAAGATTTCCCTCCAGGTGTGGTAACCGGTGCTTTCGGTATCAACGATGAGGCCGTCAAAATCGAAGATGACGGCGCGGATGGGGGCGGGCATGCCTATGGAGTGGCGACGAATCGTCGCCTTGCCAGAATCTTTTTGCCGACGATTCGTCGGCTCTCCCCTTTCCACCATGCCCAGCCTGCGCAAACCCTCGCCCGAGCGACTTCGCGAGCTGCTGGAGTCGTGGAAGGAGTCGCCGTTGAGCTATGGGACTCGCCTTTTGGAAAAAGGCCGCCACGGATTCATCGCCGATGAGCATGCGGTGCGGTTGGGAAGTGGCGAAGAGGTTTGGCGGAAGGCCTGCGAGGCGCTGGATGCGTGGGTGATGTTTCCTGCATGGTCGGAGGTGGCGCGGGTGGAGGTCAAAGGGCAAGCGCCAGGCCAGATCGTGGCGATGATGGTGCGCATCTGCGGCCTTTGGTGGGTGAATCCGTGCCGCGTGCTACGTCGCTGCGACTCCGCGACGACGCATGGCTTCGTCTATGGCACGCTGCCCGAACACGCGGAGTGCGGCGAGGAGATGTTCGCCATCGAACAACGGCCGGATGGCAGTGTGTGGTATGTGATCCGGGCGTTTTCACATCCACGGCACTGGATGGCGTGGCTTGGGTTTCCGCTCGCAAGGTGGTGGCAGTGCCGTTTTGTGCGGGATTCGCAGAAAAACATGAAGGAGGTTTGTTCATGAAAATCTGGTTCTCCGCTGCTTTGTGGCTGGCAATTGTCGCTTTGCACTCCTGGGTCGTGCGGCGCACGGGCACTGTGATCTGTGGCCTGGGAAGCTCGGACTCTGGAGGCCCGCTCTGGTTGGTCACCATGCGTGACAATGAAGCCGCGATTTCGGCCCTGCTGATGCTTTCGCCGATGATTTTGATGCCATTGGGAAAGCGATGGAGTGCACAAGGGCGGAAGGATCAGGTTTCGTGGATCGAAGTCGGCGCTGCTTTTCTAGCTGGTCTGTCTCTCGTTTTTCAACCCGTGGACCCAAGAACCCCTTTTGCGAATGATCCAACGCTGCAAAGAATCATCCCGGCTGGCTTCTTGTTTGCGCTGCCTTGGATGGCTCTGCGTTTACTCGCAGCAGGGACAGTGGTGAGGAAATGGTGCTCAAACGGTTTCGGTGACCATCAAGATGTTTGTCTGGCCGTTGCTCAGCTGTTCCCGGCCATCGGCGCAGCTTGGCTCGTGGCACATCGGGCGAACTGGACGCCTTGGAACTTTGATCCGCTGATCGTTCTGCTCACAGCGGCGCATTTTCATCATGCGGGGTTCACACTGCCACTCATGGCGGGGCTGAATGCGGAGGCGTCGCCGGGGTGCTGGACGCGGTTTTCGTGTGTGGCGATCCTCGTCGGTGTGCCGCTGGTGGCGGTGGGGATCACTTGCACGCACTTTGGCGTGCTGCGGTTTGTGGAGCCGTTTGGGGTGACGGTTTTGGTGCTGGGGGCGCTTGGGGTGGCGGTTTCGCAGATTCGGCGAGGTGTGCAGATCCGCTCCGGGTTGGGCTTTTGGACACGAACTGCTTTTGTTGTCTCAGGAGGCTCGCTGCTCTCCGCGATGATTTTGGCGATGGGATTCGGTTTGCGGCATGTGGTGCCGGATTGGGCGCTGACGATGCCGCAGATGTGGATGATCCATGGGACGCTGAATGCGTTCGGCTTTGGCCTTTGCGGGCTTTTGGCGTGGAGAGCGGGTCCCGAATCGGTGCGAACAAAGGTCGCGTGAGCGTTTTGGAACCGGAGCGTAGCGGAGATAGACAGCCAAAGGCTGCCCGTAAGGGTGAGCGAAGCGAATCAATGCACCAGGCCTCTGGAGCTTTGCGTAGGCCTTGAGACGTTCGAAAGCGCCGGAGGTCCGGCGCACTCCAGGACGCTGTCGCGAGCTTTGAAAACCAACCGATGCTCATCCCGACTCAGGAGAGTCGGGCTACGGTGTGCTGCGGCCGCCTTTCAGCAAATCGAAGAGGGTGACGATGCCGAGGAGTTTTTGATCGGTGTCCACGACGAGGGCTTTGCTGACGGCGCTGCGCATGAGAGTCTCGACGAGGTCGGGGACGGGGGTTTCGGGCGGGATGAGGAAGGGCTTGGCGAGGGGGAGGGCGCTCAATGGGTCGGCGCAGGTGAGGCCGCGGTTTTTGAGCCATTCGTAGGCGATGCTGCGGCGCAGGAGGCCGATGACTTTGCCGTGCTCGGTGACGGGATAGGTGCTGTGTGGGTGGGCTTGGAATTCAGCGACGGCGTCCTGCACGCTGCTGGCGGCATCGAGCGAGGCGACGCTGCGCGTCATGACATCGCCCGCGGTGGCGTGGCGGGTGGCTTCGGGGATGGCGGCGACGCTTTTTTGGATCTCTTCGGGCAGATGATATTGCTGCGCGGTGCTGCGGAAGAGGGTGTCGAGGCTGCCGATGCTTTTGACAAGCGTTTTGAAGGTGCCGCCGTCGATGGCGACGAGTTCGCTGGGCTCGGTGGCGATGGCGTCGAAGCGCCACATGCCATCGCCGAGCAGCGCACGCTCGCCAAAGTGCTCGCCGGGGCCGGCGGACTTCACGAGCTCGCCTTTGGCATCGGTGATGTTCACGCGGCCTTTTTTGACGGCGTAAAGGCTGCGGGCGGGCTCGCCGGAGCGGAAGAGGGTGTCGCCACTCTCGAGGTGCATCTCGCCGAGTGGCGATGAAAACGAGGGCGTGAGCAAATTGATGTCGCGGGGGAAGAAGAGCTCGAAGGTCCACTCGGCCATGACGCGGAGTTTGCGGTCGAGGCCGGGCAATTTCATGAGGTAGATGCTGCGCCACATGAACCAGGCGATGAGGCCGGAGAAGCGCATGCCGAGGATCTGCGCGACGGCTTTGCGATGTCCGATGGTGGCGAGCTCGCCGAGGCCGGTGAAGGTGAAGGGTTTCAGTTTTTTCCCGGCGAAGGTGGCGGCGATGTTTTTGCCGACGAGGGCACCCTGGCGCATGGCAAACTGCGCGGTCTCGGGGCAGAGGCCGCCATCGCTTTTCGGATACGCGGCGCAATCGCCCGCAGACCACACATTGCTGAGGCCTTTCGCGAGGCCGGTGGCATCGACGATGACCTTGCCACGCTCCAGCGGCAACGCTCCGCAGGCACCGAGGCTGGTGAGCATGGGATGCGGCGCATTGCCGACGGTGCAGACGACGAGGCTGGCGGGCAGGCTGACGCCATCGCTGAGCTGCACGGTGCTGGCGGTGACGGCTCGCACACGACATTTGAAGACGATTTTCACACCCATCTTCGTGAGGCAGGTGCCGGTGTAGTCGCCCAGGCTGGCGCTGAGCATGCCGAGCAATCGCTCGCCGCTGTGCACGAGGGTGACGCTGGCCTCGCCGGGCAGGATGTTTTCATAAAAGCGGCTCACCCCAGCGATGAGGTCCTGGATCTGCCCGGCGGTCTCGACGCCGGAGTAGCCACCACCGACGACGATGAAGCTGAGGAGGTTTTTGCGCTGCGGGGGCTTGGTGAGGAGATTCGCCTCCTCCATGCGGCTGATGATGGCGGCGCGGAGTTTCATGGCATCGCCCACATTGCGCATTTGAAACGCGTGCTCGGCCATGCCGGGGATGCGGCTGAGATCGACGCCTGCGCCGGGCGAGAGCATGAGGTGCTTGAAACTCACCGTGAACTGCGGCGTGGCGCTGCCGCCATCGAGCGTGACGATGCCCGCAGCGAGGTCGATGTGCGTGACCTCGCCTTTCAGCACCTCCGCGCCCCGGCAGATCATGCGGATGGGATTCACCACATGCTGCGCTGAGAGCGATCCGCCGACAACCTCCGGCAGCATGGGCTGAAAGACCATGTGGTTCTCATTCGCGATGACGACAACACGCAGCCCCGTGCCCTCCGTGCGGGCGAGCAACTCGCGGGCACAATACACGCCCGCAAACCCTCCGCCGATGATGGCCACGTCGAACTGTCGGTCTGGAGGTTTTGTCATGCGGCCTTCATGTGTGCAGAAGGCGAGCCATTCGGAGGGGAAAATGACGAAACCAGAATGGCGAATGAGGAATGAAGCAGCGAGTGGCCGCCTCATTCGTCCTTCCTCATTCTGGTTTCGTCATTTTCTGGCCGCCCGCTTCATCACCACGAGCGCATCCCCCGGCATCAGCATCGAGGTGGGCGTGGGATTCAAATCGGTGCCGCCTTCCTTGCGCATGATGGCGACGGCGAGGAGCCGGCCGGCGGCTTCGGATTCGACCTCGGCGATGCGTTTGTGCGCCAGCGGCGAATCGGCGGCGATTTCGATCTCCTCCATGTCGAGCCCGAGCTCGGTGAGGTGATGCTCGAACTCGACGCGGGACTTCGTCTGCGTGCCGAGCAGTTCGCGGGCATTTGGATGCAGGATGAGATGGGCAATGCGGTCCGCGCCGATGTGAGCGGGCAACACCACGCGGTTGGCACCGGCTTGCAGCAGCTTCCGCTCGGTGGAGGGCACCTCGCCACGGGCGATGATCTGGATGCGCGGGTTCATGTTTCGGGCGCTGAGCGTGATGAAGACATTCGCGGCATCATTTGGCAAAACGGTGGCCAGCACGCGGGCGCGGGCGATGCCTGCGGCCTTGAGCACAGCCTCATCCGTGGCCTCGCCTTGTAGGGTGAGGAAACCCGCATCCCGCACCTCCGCCACGCGGTCCGCCGCCTGATCGACGATGACAAAGGGAATGCCGCCCGCCTGGAGCTGCGTGGCGATCATTTTGCCGATGCGGCCAAAACCGCAGATGATGGCGTGGTTGCTGAGCTTCTCGATTTCGTTTTCCATGCGTTTGCCTCCGAGGGCGCGTTGTATTTGGGCTTCCGTCAGCCACTGCACGAGCGTGCCGGTGACAAAAATGATGCTGGTGCAGCCAAACAGGATCAGTGCGATGGTCCACGCCCGCAGCCACGGGTCCGTGATGGGCACCACCTCGCCAAAACCGACGCTAAACGCCGTGATGACCACCATGTAAAGCGCATCGCTCCACGACCAGCCCGCCAGCCGGTAGCCCACCGTGAACACGACGAGCACCACGCCCACGAAGAGCATGGCGTAGTAAAGATTCGTCTGAGGTCGGCTGCGGGCGATGGGCATTCAGGCTGGGCGGAGCCTCTGCATGAGCGAAAGGCGTGCCAGAAGCCTGATGGTGACGAGCTTGATGAAATGGCTGGATGCCGGGGGGCGTTTGAGTCACCCTCACCTCCACCATGAAGCGCCTGCTTTCCCTCCTCGTCCTCGTTTCCCTCTCCGGTTCCGCGTTTTCTGCGGACAAGAAATCCATCGTCATGATCGCGGGCAAGCCCTCGCACGGCCCCGGCCAGCACGAGCACAACGCGGGCATCCAGCTTCTCAAAAAGTGCCTCGAACAAGGCGCAGCCGACCAGGTGGACATCAAGTATCACCTGAATGGCGAATGGCCCGCCCAAGAAGAACTCTCCAAAGCCGACACCGTGGTGATCTACTCCGACGGCGGTGGCGGGCATCCCGCCTTGCAGGAAGGTCGCCTGGCCCAACTCGACAAGGAAATGAAACGCGGCTGCGGCTTCCTGACGCTGCACTACGCCGTCGAACCGACCATCGAGAAGGGTAACAAGGAGTTCATCGACTGGATGGGCGGC
The DNA here is from genome assembly GCA_044370285.1 of Prosthecobacter sp. GTDB lineage: Bacteria > Verrucomicrobiota > Verrucomicrobiia > Verrucomicrobiales > Verrucomicrobiaceae > Prosthecobacter. The sequence goes on along the minus strand of JBILVU010000126.1, from coordinate 10,655 downwards.
GCGTTTGAGATCAACTGGAGCGTGAATCCGCACTGGGATGCCAATTTCAAAGAATTCCCCGCGCATCCGATCTCCAGCGGTGTGAAGCCCTTCGCGACGAATGACGAATGGTATTTCTACATGCGCTTCCGCAAGGGCATGGAAGGCGTGACGCCGATCCTCAGCGATGTGGCTCCTGATTCGACCATGAGCCGCCCCGATGGCCATCACAGTGGCAATCCCGCCGTGCGTGAGTCTGTGAAGAACAAGGAAAAGCAGCACGTCGCCTGGGCAGCGGAGCGTCCCGATGGCGGACGCGGCTTCGGCTTCACCGGCGGCCACTTTCACCAAGGCTGGGCAAACAACGACCAGCGCAAACTCGTGCTCAACGCCATTCTTTGGACCGCGAAGGCCAAAATCCCCGTCGATGGCGTGGCCTCGACCGTGACGGAACAAGACATGAAGGCCAATCTCGATCTCAAGCCCGGTCAGGGCCTGCCGGAGAAGCCAAAGAAGAAAAAGTAAGGCGGCGTCTTCTCCAGCCTCTCCGTCATGTCCGACACGTCACCCCGGCCTGAAAACAGCACAGCCCGGGTCGTGCTGGCGAGCTTCATCGGCACGACGATCGAGTGGTATGACTTCTTCCTCTATGGCACCGCGTCGGCGTTGGTGTTTGGGAAGCTGTTTTTTACCTCGCTGGACCCTTTCGCGGCTACGATGGCTTCGTTTGGCACCTATGCGGTGGGCTTTTTCGCCCGGCCACTCGGCGGGGTGATCTTCGGCCACTATGGCGACAAGATCGGGCGAAAGTCGATGCTGGTCACAACGCTCATGATGATGGGATTGGCGACCTTTGCCATCGGGCTGCTGCCCACTTACGAGCAGGCGGGCATCCTCGCGCCGATCCTGCTGGTGGCGCTGCGGTTCATTCAAGGACTCGGCGTAGGCGGTGAATGGGGCGGCGCGGTCTTGATGGCCGTGGAGCATGGCAAGGCGGGGCAGCGTGGCTTTCTCGCGAGCTGGGTGCAGGCCGGTGTGCCGGTGGGCCTGCTGCTGGCCACGGGCGTGTTTCGTCTGCTGTCGTCCTCCATGTCGCCGGAGAGCTTCCTGAGCTGGGGCTGGCGCGTGCCGTTTCTGATCGGGATCTTGCTGCTGGGCGTGGGACTCTTCATCCGGCTGCATGTGATGGAGAGTCCGGTTTTTGCGGAGGCGCAAAAGAGCAGCCCCAAGAAGCAGGAGATGCCGATTCTCGAAGTGCTCCGTCGATATCCGAAGAATGTCATTCTCGCGATGGGGGCACGCTTTGCGGAGAATGCCTTCTTCTATGTGGTCACGATTTTTGTGCTCACCTATGCCACGAAGCAGGCGGGCTTTGCGCAGGAGGAAGTGCTCCGCGCCGTGCTCATCGGCTCGGCGGTGCAGTTTGTGGTCGTGCCGCTCTTTGGCCTGCTCTCGGACAAAATCGGGCGCAGGCCGGTGTACCTCTCCGGGGCCATTTTCGTCGTGCTTTTCGCCTTTCCGTTCTTCTGGCTCATCGACCTGAAAAACAGCCTCGCCCTCGTGTTGGCCGTTACCCTCGGCCTGATCGGCCATTCGGCGATGTATGGACCGCAGGCGGCGTTCTTCTCTGAGCTATTCGGAACCCGCGTGCGCTACAGCGGAGCCTCGCTCGGCTATCAACTCGCCTCACCGCTCGCGGGCGGGCTCGCCCCGCTCATTGCCACCGCATTGCTGGTTCAAACAGACGGCAAACCGTGGCCGGTTGCGCTCTATCTCATCGGCATGGCCTTCATCACCATCGTGTCGGTGTGGCTGGCGGAGGAGACGAACCGGAAGACGCTGGAGCAGTAGTAGTTCGGTATTCGGGGCATTCTTGCCCCGCCGTTGGGGCCAGGAATGGCCTCTTTACTGTTCTCTCTCAATCGCCATCGCGATGCCTATGCCGCCGCCGATGCACAGGCTGGCGATGCCGCGACGGAGGTTTTTGTCTTCCATGAGATGCAACAGGGTGACGAGCACCCGCGCTCCGCTGGCTCCGATGGGATGACCAACCGCGATGGCACCTCCGCGCTGGTTCAAACGATTCACGTCGAGGCCCAATTCCTTCACGCAGCCGAGTGTCTGCACGGCAAAAGCCTCGTTGATCTCGATGGCATCCACATCATCGAGCTTCCAGCCAGCTATGCGCAAAACGGCCTGAATGGCTCCCACTGGCCCCAAACCCATCAAAGCCGGATCACAACCCACGGCGGCCGTGGCGACGATGCGTGCGCGAGGCGTTTTGCCGGATGTTTCCGTGCCGAGCAACACCAAGGCCGCGCCATCATTGATGCCGGAGGCATTGCCTGCGGTCACCGTGCCGTCCTTGCGAAAGGCGGGCTTCAGCTTCGCGAGCGATTCGACCGTCGTGTCGGCCCGCGGATGCTCGTCACGGCTCACGTCGGCCACGGAAATGATCTCACGGCTGAAATCGTTTTCGCTCACACGCTTCTGGCTCAGCGCGGCAAAGGCATCCTGCTCCGCGCGGGTAATGCCATGCTTATCCGCGATGCGTTCAGCCGTTTCGCCCATGCCGATGCCGAGCAGCGGATCGCTCAGGCCATCGACAAACATCGAATCCTTCAGCGATGAATCGCCGAGCTTCTTTCCCCAACGCAGATCCATCGCGTAATGCGGCGCACGGCTCATCACCTCAACACCGCCAGCGAGCACAAACTCGCTCTCGCCGCTCGCGATGGCATCCGCACCAAGCGCGACGGCCTTAAGGGACGAGCCACAAGCCATGTTCACGGTGTAGCCGGGCACCTCCTGCGGCAGCCCGAGCTTCAATCCCACCTGTCGCGCCACATTCATGCCACTGCCCGCTTGCAGCACCTGGCCGAGGATCACTTGGTCGATGCGTTCGCCGAGATTCATGCTTTTGCCGAGCAAGGTCGCCAGTTCGGCGGGAGCCAGGTCTTTGAAGCCACCGCCGAATCGGCCGATGGCGGTGCGCTGCGCTTCGAGGATGTAAACAGGTCTCATAAATCAACGCAGCAAGGGCAGGCCTGCACGAAGTGCCCCGGCGATAGCTCTTTGAGGCTGAGGTCCATCTTCGTGCTTTCCTCCCACTTCGGATGCTTCATTCGATGACCGAAAGCGCAGCCCGCAGGCGGATTGATCGGCGAGGGCACATCGCCACGCAGCAACTGACGCTCGCGGCGCTTCGTCGGGTCGGCGATGGGGATCGCATCGAGCAGCGCCTTCGTGTAGGCGTGACGCGGGTTTTGATAAAGTTCGGCCGCAGGTGCCATCTCGACAATTTTGCCGAGGTACATCACCGCCACGCGGTCGCTCATGTGCTGCACCACGCTGAGGTCGTGCGCGATGAAGAGATACGCGAGCCCAAAGTCCCGTTGAAGCTCCAGCAGCAGATTCAAGACCTGCGCCTGCACGCTGACATCGAGCGCGGAGACCGGCTCATCACACACGATGAGCTTCGGCTTCAGCGCCAGGGCCCTCGCGATGCCGATGCGCTGCCGCTGGCCGCCGCTGAACTCGAAGGGATACTTGTGTACACCATCCGCAGGCAATCCGACGCGCTTAAGCAGCTCCGCCGCCCACTCGCTTCGTTCAGCTCGTGTGCCCATCTTTTGAATGATGAACGGCTCCTCCAAAATCTGCCCGATGGTGTGACGCGGATTGAGCGACTCCGCCGGATCTTGAAACACCATCTGCAACTCCCGCCGCCACTCGCGAAGCTGCCCTTGCGACTTCGTGGAGATGTCGTGCCCGTTGAATTGAATGCTCCCCGCCGTTGGTTTCAGCAGTCGCACCACTGATTTCGCCACCGTGGACTTCCCGCAGCCGCTTTCACCTACGAGCCCGAGCGTCTCGCCCGGTTGGAGCTCAAAGCTCACGCCATCCACCGCCTTGCACGTCGCCTTCGTCGTGTAAAACACGCCGCCACGCACCGGGAAGTGCATCTTCAAATTTTGGACGGTGAGGAGGCTCATGATTCAGAGGTCTTGCTCGGTGATTCCTGCCTGTTTCATCAAGGCTCGAAGCAGACCGATCTTGAGAGGTTTGTTGGCGTGAACTGGAATGGTCAAAATGGAGTCTTCGCCTTCTTTGGTCATGATGTGATGGCTTCCTTTGATGCGATCCAGCACCCAACCGTGATCGATGGCAATCCGGACGAATGCCTTGCCGCTGACTTGTTTCATACAGCCAACGCCAGCATAGACGCGTCAGGTTCAAGTTTACGGCGGGCCATATCTTCGGCTGCCTCCATCCAACCTTTGACGGCCTCGACCAGATTGGCCTTAAGCTCGTCAAGCGACTCGCCCTCGGTGAGACAGCCTGGCAACGAAGGAACCTCGGCCCAAAAGCCGCCTTCTTCGGCGGGGTGAATGATGGCTTGGATGGTCATATTGGGAATAATGATGGGTCAAGAGTTGTTGGCAAGCCCGGCGGCGAAGCACTCGCAGGCCTCGACGCCATGGCCGCTGCCGCATTCTTTCCAGGGTTGGCGCAGGCTCGAAACGTCATCGCTATGCTTGTTAGGGCAGCGTGGGGCGAAGCGGCAGCCTTTCGGCATGTCCTTGAGGCTTGGGACCATGCCAGGGATGACCGGAAGCGGTGTCTTCGGCGGGTGATCGAGCTTGGGCAGGCAGTTGATGAGGCCCTGCGTGTAGGGGTGGAGCGGTTTGGCGAAGATTTCGCTCACGGGGCCGCGTTCGACGATGCGCCCGGCATACATGACGATGACTTCATCGCACACTTCGGCGATCACCCCGAGGTCGTGCGTGATCAAAATGACGCTCATGCCGAGGTCCTGCTGCATGTCGCGGATCAGCTCCAAGATTTGAGCCTGCACGGTCACATCGAGCGCGGTGGTCGGTTCGTCGGCGATGAGGAGCTTCGGCGTGTTGATGAGCGCCATGGCGATCATGATGCGCTGACGCATGCCACCGCTGAGTTGATGCGGATATTCGTTCAAGCGCTGCTCCGGGGCCGGAATGCGCACTTTGACGAGCATGTCGAGACTTCGCGCCAAAGCCTCACGCGGCTCGATTTTGGGGTGGTGAAGAAAAACGGCCTCGCAGAGCTGTTTGCCGATGGTTTGCACCGGATTGAGAGCCGTCATCGGCTCCTGGAAAATCATCGAGATGTCGTTTCCGCGCACTTTTCGCATCTCCTCGGGCGAAAGCGTGACCAGATCGCGATGTTCGAAGTGAATGCGTCCTCCGAGGATTTTGCCGTGCGGTTGCGGAAGCAAACGAGTGATCGAAAAAGCCGTCACGCTCTTGCCGCAGCCGCTTTCGCCGACAATGCCAAGCGTCTTGCCCTTCGGCACCGTGAAGCTCACGCCATCGACGGCCACAACGCGTCCGGCATCGGTATCGAAGCCGGTGATGAGATTTTCGACCTGGAGGATGGGTTCGCTCATTTGTCGCGGTATTGGTCAAAGACGCGGGAGACCTCGCCGAAGCTGCGGCCCTCGCGTTTGGCTTGGAGAGTCTCAGCCTTGATATCTTCGTCGATCCACCAGACGTAGGAATCGAGGGCTTCACGTGTCATCTTGCAGTTGCCGTCCTTCGGCCAGCGCAGCCAGCTGGAGTGAAAGTAGCGGTAAAGAGGCACTTCCCAGGTCGGAATCTCCGTGGCCAGCGCATTGACTTTTTCCTCAATGATCCAGCTCAGGCGCTCTAGCTCATCCTCGGTAGGCGCGGCGCGGTGTTGGTCGATGAGGGTGTCGAGCTCGGCATTGGCAGTCTGGGTGAAGTTGTTGGTATTGGTTTTGACCTTCTTTTTGCCGTCGGCGCTGACTTCATGCGCGTTCGAGCTGTGGTAGTGCTGCCAGAACTCTGGATAGGGCGGACGCGAACCGAAGCCTGCGAGAATGAGTTCATGCTTCTTCTCATCGCCCTTTTTGAAGAGCTGCGTGAAGTCGATGGACTCGATTTGCAAATCGACGCCCGCTTTGAGCGCCGCTTCTTTCCAAATGACGCCCACTTGGGTGTAGAGCGGCATGTTGCCGATGGTGAGAATGAAGCTCAGGCGCTTCCCGGCTGCATTCATGAGCACGCCATCCTTGCCTGCTTTCATGAAGCCAGCCTTCGCAAAAGACTCACGGGCCTTGGCGGGATCATAGGGGCGTGCTTTCACATTCGGATTGGTGAAGCGCCCGTAGCCTGCGGCGGCGCTTTGCATTCGCGCGGCGTCATCCCGCAGCACGACGGAGATCACCTTATCCATATCAAAGGCGTGATGAAGTCCGACGCGGATGTTGAGATCGGCGAGCAACGGATGATCTTGGTTGATGAACACGCAGCGAGGGATGCGGGGATACTGATTGTAGAACGAGTAGCGCTCGATGTAGCCATTCAACAGTTCCGGCACGTCGCCACGCTCATACCAGTAGGTGGCGGGGAGGAGCTGGGCGCTGTTGCTGAAAAAGTCGAGCTTGCCCTGCCGCAGCAGTTCGAAACTCTTGTCCGAGGTGCTGACGAGGCGGTAAACGAGGCGATCTGGGTTAAAGCGGTAGCGGTAGTATTTTCGATCTCGCGCCCACCAGGCCTTCACCCGGGTGAGGGTGATGCTGCGACCAAATTGGATGTCCTCCGGTTTGATGTCGTAGGCACCGGTGGTGGGCATTTTCCGCCATTGATAGCGAGCGGGGAAGTCATCGGTGAACTCACGGAAGAAGTGCCACGGGTGTGGGTTGATCTGCGCGATGAGAAACGGATCGGGGTTCACCTTCGTCATGGTGATGGAAAAGGTTTGCTCATCATACTTTGTGATCGAGGCGAACTCGCGCTGCACAAAGTCGAGCTGGTATGGCTCCTTGGAGTGCTTCGATGTAGCCATGTGCATGGACATGAAGAAATCCTCCACCGTAACCTTCACGCCATCGGAGTAGGTCGCGGCGGGGTCGAGACGATAAAACGCCGTCTTCCGGTCCTCACTCAGCGCCCACTCGCTCGCGAGTGCGGGGATCCACTGGTCCACGTTCGGATGCCGTTCGAGCTGCTTCATCTCGATGAAGTCGTAATGCTCACTGCGGAAAGTGTTGCTGCCATCCGGCCCCATGAAGCGCAGGGTGGGCGGGAAGTTCGGCATGTCGTAGTTGAAGGTGCCGCCCTTCTTCGCCGCTTCGTCGCCGAGTTCCGGGTAATCGAGCCCCTTGTCCCATTTCAGGTTCGAGGGCAGGTCCGCGAGCGTTTTAAACTGATAAAACTCCGGCTTCGCCTTCCACTCGGCGCGGACTTCCTCGGTGTTTTCGTAGGGTGGGAAGCGGTCGTCAGCTTCGTGCTTCGGGGAGCATGCAGCGAGAGCCGCAGAGACTGCGAAGAGCAAAAGCAGGCGATGTGAGGCTGCGGGCTTCATTCGTAGGTCGTGAATTTTTTCGGATCGAAGGCCTCGCGCACCGCTTCACCAATGAAGGTGACGAGCACGAGCACGCCGACCATGGCGAAGAAGGCGCTGCTGACGATCCAGGGGGCACCGAAGTTATCCACGCCTTCATGCAGCAGGCGTCCCCAACTCGGCTCATCCGGCGGCATGCCGAAGCCGAGGAAATCGAGCGCCGCGAGGGAAGTGATGACGCCAGCCACTTTGAAGGGCGCGAGCGTGACGAGGATGGCGATCACATTCGGCAGCACATGCTGGAAAAGGATCCGCGGAGTGCGGGCACCGAGCAGCCGCACCGCGGCGACATAGTCACGCTCCTTTTCTTTAAAGACGGCGGTGCGCAGGTAGCTCGTCGTTTCCATCCAGCCAAAGAGCGCGATGACCATCACGAGCACGGTGAGTGTGGGCGTCAAAAGAGCGCTGATGATGGAGACGACGAAGAGAAATGGCAGCACGCTCCACACCTCGATGAAACGTTGGCCAATGATGTCCAGCCAGCCACCAAAGTAGCCTAGCGTGCCGCCGATGATCACGCCGATGGCGAAAACGATGAAGACATAGAGAACGGCGACGATGAGTACCTGCTGGAGGCCACCGAAGAGCATGGCCAGCACGTCCTGGCCGACGGTGTTCGTGCCCAGGAAGTGCCGACGTGTGGTGGATGGCTCGGAAGGTGGATAGACAGCCCGCTGCCACTCGGCGTGGGCCTGAGCGTCGAACGCAGCGGCTTTGCCATTTGTGAAGTCCGTGTAGTCCGTGCGTTTTCCGTTCTCGTAGCGGCCTTTTTCGATTTGTTCGCCCTTCTCATCCCAGCCGCGGAATTCACCATGCTTCACGCCTTGGCGAAATTGAAACTCCTGGCGCTTCTGCGCGGATTGGCTGACGAAAACCGTGTAGGCCATGCCGTCGAAGAGGCGTGAGGACCCTGCGCGGTGCAGTTTGCCATCGCGAAAATCGAGCGTCTCAATGCTGGGTGGTGAATCGAGCTTCGTGGCATAGGGGACGAGAGGCATGAGCACCCAGTCACCCTTCTTTTGCTCGCGGCAGCGGGTTTGCAGTTCGCGGTAGTCGGTCTCTGCCTCGGAGTCGAAGCCAAAGGTTTTGCCGGGAAGGAGTTCATTCAGCAAAAACGGGAAGTGAAGCTTTCCGCCGTAGCTGACGACGAGGGCACGTTTGCCGACGATGAGGCTATCGAGTGAGGCGAGGCCAGCGAGACCGACGAGCACGAGGAAGGACAAATAGCCGCGCCGCAGCGAGCGAAAGCGGCGAAGCTGCTTGGTGGTTTGCGGCGCAAACTGCCACTCGCGCTGCTTTCGCAGCCAAAGACGCAGTCCACAGCCGAGGCAGATGCTGACGAGGAGCCAGCCGAGCACATGGCCACCTAGAAACGGCACTTTAAAGACTGGCACCGCGAGACCGCAGGCGTGCTGAAAGCCCGCGAGCACCGCGAAGAAGGTCAAACAAAGGCCGGTGGTGCGTGACGACATGTTTATTCGAAGCGGACTCGTGGATCGGTGAGAGCCACGAGGTAGTCAGAGAGGATGTTTCCCAGCATGATGAGGATCACATCCAGGGTGAGAATGCCGAGCACGAGGGGGAAATCACGCTCTTCGAGGCTCTGAATCATGAGCAGGCCGAAGCCGTCGATCTGGAAGATTTTTTCGATCAACATCGAGCCAGCGACGAAGATGGTGGTGATGCTTCCCAGGGTGGTGGCCACCGGGATGAGCGAATTCCGCAGCGCGTGGCCGATGACGGCACGGCGAAAGCTAGCCCCTTTCGCGATGGCGGTGCGCACATAGTCAGCGGCGAGGTTATCCATGAGGTTGTTCTTCATGAGCATGGTCATGAAGGCGAAGGAGCCGATCATGTAGCAGATGAGCGGCAGCACGGCGTGATGCGCCACATCCCAAATTTTGCCGAAGAAGCCCAGCGAGGCGAAATTCTCCCCCGTGAAGCCTTCCGTGGGAAACCACTCCATCCGCGCGGCGAGATACACAACGAGCATGGAGCCGAGAAGGAAGCCGGGGATGGCATAGCCGATGAAAATGAGCACCGAACTGACGTTATCGAGCAGGGTGCGGTGCTTGATGGCTTTGAGCACGCCCAGCGGAATGCAGACGACGTAAGTGAGGATGAAGCTGCACAGGCCGTAGAAGATGGAGACGGGCATCTTTTCGAGCATCATGCCGAGCACGGGCTGATTGTAAGTGGTGGAGAGGTGGAAGTAGCCGTGAATGGCACCTTTATAAGAGGGACGGTAGAGCACCACGCGGCTCTTCTGCGCCTCGATGCGGGTTTTCCAGCCATCGAGAGCACTCACCTCGGCGCAGACGAGCCTGCCATCGCGATGCAGTGTGGCGGGCGTGACTTGGTAGGCATTGTTCGGCTTCCACTGCGCCTTCGGCAGCAGCACTTTCAGCGTCACTTGCAGCTCGGTCTGATCCTTCTCAAATGTCACAAACTGCGGCGTCTCCTCGCGTGGCAGGACACCGAGCCAGATGCCATAGGCTTGGAGGTAGGGTTTATCGAAGCCGTAGTAGGCAGAGAGCTCCGCGAGCTGCTCCTCGGAGAGGGACGCACCCGCGTTTTTGCTGCCACCTTTCTCATTCATCGCCATCTGCTGCATGTAGCGCTCCATCGGACCACCCGGCGTGATGCGAGTGATGAAAAAAACCGCCATCGTGGCCCCGATCACGGTCGGGAGGATGAGCAAAAAGCGGCGGATGAAATAGGCGGTCATTCGGGGGCGAGACGGAAAATCTCAGGCAGTACGGCTCTGCGCACAAGAGTTTGTGCGTGATTGACATAAAATCGTGGCTCGCGCATGGACCGGACATGATTCGAGGTGTTTTGACCGGCTTTTTGACCGCCAGCCTGCTGGTGGGGTGCGGCGTGAGCCATGGTCCGATCTCCAGTGGCACGCTGGCGCGGCTGAATGCCCTCGCGGTGACGCCGGAGCAAGGTGCCCGCATGCTGAAAGGGCGGAAAATCGACACGCGCAGCTACCCTCCGCTGGGTGGTGTGGTGCGCCTGCCGATGCGGATGGATGATGCGGGGCTACCGAGGGTCAAAGCAAGCCTCAACGGCCACCGCAACGAGGACCTCGTGCTCGACACCGGCGCGACGATGACCGTGCTGGATGCCTCACTGGCCGTGCGAAATCGCCTCGCCACCGCCCCAAGCGTGAGGCCCGAGATGACGGGCGTGATGGGGAACGAGTCCGGCATGGGTGCCGTGATTGAGACGATGCAACTCGGGCCCTGGAGGCTCGACAACCT
>JBILVU010000125.1:0-16456 GCA_044370285.1 Prosthecobacter sp. | reverse complement strand
TGTTGGCCCATGCATCCTCGATGTCGCCAGTTATGACTTCATCAAGAGAGTTTTGACACAGTCTCGCCAGAACGAGAACGCCGCTCCGCATTCTGGCGAATGCGCCTACATCGTCAGCGATCCCCCACCTCTACGCAGTGGCTTTCTGACTGCATCCGTTACGGCTTCACGGCAGCTCGAGGCGGAGGCGGAGGAAGCGGTTCAGTGAGCTGTTTTCATCCACGGCCACCCGCGTTTCGATGCGACCGTCCGGCAGCGTGACCTCTTCCACGCTCACGCTCGCGCCCGGGAAGGTCCAGGCGGCGTTTTGCAGTTTTTCGGCCACCGGGGTCCAGGACTGCAAATCCTCCGACTGCTCAATGAGCACGGTGGTTCCAAGCGGCAGCACGGCGAGGCGGTTGAAGGTGAAAACACCCCGGCGCTGTCCTGGCGTAGGTGCCGTTGAGGTGAGCGACCAGCCAGCCTCCCCTTCCCTTTGGTGCGGCAGACGGCCAAAGAGGAATTCGAGCGCATTGCTCACGCCGTCTCCATCGGCATCTGCTGCCGGGCCGCTGATGAGCGGATCGGCGAGCTGTTCGGGAGTGAAATGCAGCCGCGTCCACTCTTCCTGCGGGGTTTCGACGCGGATGATGACTGGAATATCCGTGTGGTCCCAGGTGTCAGAGGCTCTCAGTTGAAAAACTGGGACATCCCCAACCTCACCGGTGGAGGGAGTCCATTCGAAAAGATCTCCAGGATTCAGAGGAAGGTGACCCGAAACCGCGCTGCCATTGACTTTGAGCAAGCCTCCTGGAGTCCCTAACGCGGCCAATGAAAACGGATCTCCATCCGCATCGGTGATTCCCCAGGTCAAAAGATCCGCATAAGTGAAGGTGAAGGGCTGCCCCGGACGAGTTCCGGTGCGTTTCAGCGGCACGGGAGCCGCCGGGGCGGAGTTTTCGAGTAGGAGAGTCGGCTCGTAGCCAGAATGCGTGTCGAAGTCTGGCCTGGCGGATAGCAAAAGCCTTCCGCGATAGCTTCCCATGGAGACATCACCGAACGCTTTATAAGGATCTACCGGCTCAACGTGCTCTTGGAAGTCGTCATCGAGGCCGTTCCAAGATTTCAAAACCGTGTGATTCGACGAGCCTGCCACGGACCAGATCCGGCCAGCCGCCGCACGCAGAGGACTCGCCGCCCCTTCGCTATAGCCGATGAAATTGAAACCACTTCCTGGACTCCAAAAGAACCACGGGCTTTGCCACATGGCGGGGTGCCATGATCTCTGCTCGTAAGCTTTCCAGACAAGTTTTCCATGCAAAACAGACATGTATTCAGGCCGAATAATGCTGCGCCAATGCTCCGATTCAAAGGCCACACCACCAGAAGGGCTGAGCACGATCAAGTGGCCTTCACGACTGCAGTAGGCGAAACGTCCGTCGAATTCGATGCCCGAAGGGAAACCCGGTGTGAGGCTGGATTCGGGGCGGCGATCCATGTCGTCTCCCCAGTGGGGTTGTGGACCTTCGCCCGGCAACCCGGACCAAGTGAACATTTCCCAATAATCACTTCCGCCGCCGTAATCCTGCCAAAACACGCATCTTCCACCCCACACGCCGATCATGCGCGGACTCTCCGAATTCAACGGGGGCATTCTCTGCTCCGGCATCCCGCTGCCGGTCGTGCTCCATAAAGCGATCGGATCGGAGCTGTCGCTTGGATTGGTGGAAGCCGTGAAAAAGAGCCGGTCCGGTGTGCCCGTCATCTGGGTGATGGCCTGTCCCGTCGTCGGCTTTTGAAACACCTGCACGGTGCCCAGGCTGAGATCCGGATTCACAAAGCGCAGCGTTTCCGTCGTGGTTCCGACTTGCACGAAAAAGACCTTGCCGGCGGCCACGGTGAGACGCTCTGACAGCACCGGGGAAGCACCATCGAGCACTGGACGAACCACCGCGCCCACTGGAGCGGGCTCCACCAAGGCGCGGCACAGCGTGCCATCGACCGCCGAGCGGAGGAAGAGTTGACTGCCCAGTCTTACCAGCTCGCCGACGGCGAAATCCGCCCCGCTTGAGACAAGTGGCACGGGCTGCAAGGAATCCTGCGCCCCGTCCGGCGAATGGAAGAGCATGCGCTGGCCGCCTTTGATCGCCGTCAGAAAGAGATGCCCACCGAGGTCATGAAAGTCCGCCGGATGGCTGGAGGCATTGTTCGACGGGCCGTTGTAGTGCATCGTGACAGGACTGGCCGCGCCGATCGAGGCCACCGGGTAACGATACAACCGAGGTTTGGCGTACGAATGGGTTGTGCCGATCAGCCATCCACTTGAGCTGATTTCGCTTCCGGTGACTTGCAGGGGGCGGACGGAGTTGGTGGTAAAGGATTGAACCGGATACCATGAGGTACCATCCAGCCTGTAAAACGTGTCGTCATATCCACTCTCGTCGATGATGGCATTCAAGTCATCTCCTTGGCCCCAAAAGTCTTTCAGTTGGACATTCTGAGCCAGCGACTGGCTAGTCCTGGAGGTGGTGTTGTAGAGGAGAATAGAGTCGCTGCCTCCTGAGGTGACGACATAGGCCAGCTGATTCCAGGACACCGGCTGCCGCTGGGAGATGCGCTCCGAATCCGAGAAAATGGTGTAGGCCATTCGCCATAATGGAGCTGTGTCCACGAATTTCAGGACACGCGAGTTTGCGCCCGTCTCGAAGTAGAGGAAGTTCCCTTGCATCGTGAAGCGACTCGCGGAGATGGTGGTGGAAGTGCTTGGATTGGAATCTACCACCAGTTGAGGCATAAAGAGAGTGCCCGCCAAACCATCATCCTCTATCATCCATGGTTCAATGCCGTTGGCCGGATCATAGCCCGCGTAGCAGATCCGGTCGGAGCCGTTTGATGCAAAGCATGGATCAGTGACCGGACCCAGCGGATGAGAGAGCACATTGCCTGGATCAATTGTCTTGAACGCTCGGATCATCGGCTGGCTCCCATTGAAGCCCCGATAGCAGACCATCCCTGGGGTCACCGCATAGACTTGCTGCGGCAGCGGTTCGGCCACGGCAGGATCGCCCAGCACGCAAAGCAGCTCGACTTGATTTCCTTGCCACCAGCTCACGCGGAAAAGGGCGATTTCCGCCTCATCCCACCGCTGCCCCACAAAGTACAGTTCATCTTGGTTGCCATTTTGGGGCTGCCGCACGCTGCCCGGTTTAAACGTGTCCAGCCAGAGCGGCGGATCATCATTTGAAAACTGCCAAACCGACTCTCCGGGTCGGCCAAAGGGATCCGCGCCATCATCGAGCACATACAAAGCCCTGCCAGCGATCCGTCCCAGTAGTCGAGGCTCGGCATGATCCCTTCCTGGGCACAGGTCCAGCCCACTTTCATCAGAAAAAAGATGCCCCGACGGATCCAGCACCACCACCTCGGATCCGGTGATTCCGTCATCCACGACGACGCTGAACCGGCCAACACTCAGCGGCGCAAAGTCACGCGGTGAACTGGATGCACCGCCAGGCCTAAAATCCACCAAACGCCGAGCCTGATTGGAATTGAAAGATCGGATCCATATCTCCTCGCCCGCTTCGGAATCGGAACCCGAGAAGATGAGGTCGTCAGTAGCAAATAAATACGCCGCCCCTCCAGAGGTCGGCTCGGTGGTCACTGGCGAGGTGTTCAAGTTCCCCAGCCGCACAAAACGCGGCGAAGGTGCCTGCGCGAAAGCAGGCCAGGCACAGGCGAGCAAGGCCAGGCTGGTGAGGAAGATTTTCACAAGAACACGGGGTTTTACCAAACCAGCCACTGGCTGTCATCCTGAATAACCCGGCGTGATCTTCGCTGTGGCACATTTCTTTTCTGGCGCGGGGAAAGGTTTCTCGCCAAACTCCGCCCTCTCTCGAACGGAATCACTCTCATCATGCGGATCGTTGCCATCACCAATCAAAAAGGCGGGGTCGGAAAGACCACCACCGCCGTGAATCTCTCCGCCTGCCTCGCCCAGCGCGGCGTGCGAGTGCTGCTCATCGATCTCGATCCGCAGGCCAATGCCACCAGCGGCCTCGGCCTGGCTCAGGAAGAACGCGGCAGCCTTTACCCGGCCCTCGTGGAAGGTGCCGATCCTCGGCAATACATCCGCAGCACCCGGCTTCCGAATCTGAGCATCATCCGCTCGCATCAAGAACTCGCGGGCTGTGAAATCGAGCTGGCGCAGACCGGCAACCACCTCGCCCGCCTGCGTGAGGTGCTGGAACCCATCCGCCAGAGCGGCCACTTCGATTACGCCCTCATCGACACCCCGCCGAGCCTCGGCGTGCTCATGACGAGTTCATTGGCCTGCGCCGATGAACTGCTCGTGCCGATCCAGTGCGAATACTTCGGCCTAGAAGGCCTCTCGAAGATCGTCAACGTCGTCCAGCAGATCCGCGATTGCGGGGCCAATCCGAATTTGCAGCTCGAAGGCATCGTCATGACCATGTTCGACAGCCGGGCAAACCTCGCCAACCAAGTCGTCAACGACGTGCGGAACTACTTTGCCGAGGTCGTTTACAACACCGTCATTCCCCGCACCGTGCGCCTCGGTGAAGCGCCCAGCTTTGGCAAAAGCATCATCGAATATGAGCCGAGCGGTCGCGGAGCCGTGGCGTATCGCTCGCTCGCGGAGGAGTTCATGATCCGTCGTGGATTGCTTCAGCCTCAGCCGGCGGCGGCGGTGTAGGCGGCATCACTTCCAGCCCAGCTTCTCTTTGAGAAACTCATACGTCCCCACGCCGTGGATCATGTGCGGGCCATCGAAGTGCTCGATGGTCGTACGGTCGCCGATGCCGAGCTTGTTGTAGAGTCGGCGGACCTTGGCGAATTCGTAGTTCACCCATTCATCCGTGCCGACGCCGTCGTTGTGGCCGCGCTCGACCATGAAGGGCCTCGGCGCGATGAGGGCGGCCATTTCGGCGTAGTTGAAGGTGCGGCCCATGTTCCATTCCCAGATTTCGTATTCGTGGGTGTGGATGTAGCTCATCGGCATGTCGGAGGACACGCACTTGCGCACCCACTCATTGAAGTCGCCGCTGCAAATGCTCAGGCAGTAGTCTTTGAGCACCGCCGGTGTGCGCATGGCCGATTTGCCGCCGTAGCTAAGGCCGTAGAAGGCGATCTTGTCCGGCTGGGTAAAGGGCTGCGCCTTCAGCCACTCCAGAATGCGCTGATGCTGGCCGTTGATGACGCTGTAAAGCGTGAGGCCGAGCGGATTGAGCTTCCGCTGGAGTGTGCGGAAGGCATGCCCGCCGCGATACGGATTGTGCGGCGCAAAGGTGATGAAACCCTGCTCCGCGAGTCGCAGCGTGAAGGCCTGATAAGCGCCAAAGGCCCGCTGCGTGGCATCCGTGGTGATCGTGTCTTCCGGGATGCCTTCCAAGCCATGCTGGCAGACGACGACCGGACGACGCCCCGTAGCAGCAAACGTCAGTTTGCCGTCATCGGCATGCTCACGCCTGCCGCTACGAAATATGTCCTTCGGCAAACACAGCCATCCCCAGGCAAAGACATCGTCCCATACATCGAGCGTGACCTCGTAGATCACCACTTTGTCTGTCTCACGCACGAAGCGGCTCTTGGCATTCATCGGCACATTCGGATCAGGCAGACGACCGATGACCTCGTTCCAGAAGCGATCCCGCTCTTTCTCCGTGTACGCTTCAAACTCCGCGACCGACTTCAACGGCAGCTTTTTCCAAAACTGCTCATTCCGCTCCGTCTCGGTGCTCACCAGCAAACGCTGCGTGAAGGCTTCCAGCTCACGCACGAGGCGCTTTTGGCGGGTGGGGTCCGGTTTGAGAGCAACGGAAGCGACTGGAGTGACGCTAAGGGATGCGGTGGGGAGAAGATGCCGGATGATCTGATCATTCGAGGTCTCGCCGGTGGCGGTGAGGATGCGGCTGGAAGGGGCGAGCTGCTTTGCCCGGGCGATCTCCGCTTCAAACGATGCCAAAGATGGCTCGGTGAGCCTTCCGGGTGCGGCGATGGCTCGCGAGCCTTTCGGGGCTTCCATCGAGACGACGAGCTTCGGATAAAACAGATGCTGCAGCACCAGCGGACGCGGCGCGATGAGGCTGGCGATCTCCGCATCGCCGAGGTCGCGCAGGAGGCCGAAGACATTCCGTTCGATGGGTTCCTCCCAAACGCTCTCACGCGGGGCGAAGTAGCCCGCCGAATAGACCGAGTCGATCCGCTCGTCGATGGCGGCGGCATGCAGCGCCAGCATGCCCCCTTCCCCGATGCCCGCGATGAGCACCGGCACCTGCTCCGGCTGCGCCTTGAACCAATCCACCACCGCCAGCGCCTTCTGCACCTCGTAGCCGATGAGATGGCGGCCGAGCTCGTAGCTTTGCCGGTAGATCCACTCGCGGTGCGAGCAGTTCGTCTTCACGCCGAATTTGTCATTCGTGCTGAATTCCGAGTCGCGACTGATCAACGCCGGAATCACCACCTCCGCGCCGCTGCCGAGCAAAAAGCCCTCCACGAGCTTCTCCGGCGTGCTGGCGGCATCCGGCAGGTAGATGACACGAGCGGTCGGTTTGCCCTTAGGCTGCACATAAAGTCCCTCGCCATGCACGCCGTCGAAAACCGGCCATCGCACGCGAAAGACGCGACAGCTTTCGGTCTCGTGAAGCAAGGCAGGTGAACTCGTATCACCCATCAAGTCCAGCGCCGCAAAGCTCACTCGCTCATCGACCATGCCGAGCGCAGCTTTCAGCTTCTCCCGCGTCGGCTTGCGTCCCGTCTTCGATTGTTCGATGAGCCGCAGTGCCATCTTGTCGATGCCTGCGACCATCGTGGCGGAGAAATCGGCGTTTGGCTCCAAAGGCTTCGTGCCGGGGAGAGTCTGACCGTGGGTCAAGGTGGTCAAGACGAAGGTCAGGAGAGTCAAGAAGCGGGTCGGGAGGCGCATGAGGAGCATACGCGCCGTTCGGGATCAGCTTCTCTGTGGCGGGCGAATCTTCTGACGTAAGCTCGTTTGTCAGAACGAGCGGCGCTTCGCAGTCTGGCGACTGCGCCTACTTCAGCCCGCCCTCCCCGCTCGATAATTGTCCGCGATCTCGCGAGCGGTCAGCGCACGCGGATAGATGGCCACCTCGTCGAGGGCACCGGTGAAGAAGCTCTTTTTGTCCCGTGTGCCGAGCCGGAGTGGCGCACCGCCTGCCACGGGCATCACGTCGTAGGCTTTGTAAATGGACACGCCGGCCTTCGGGTTCGTGACATCACCAGCATCGCCGTCGGCATGCAGCGCGGAGCCCACCTCTTCCGCGTCCACAATGTCAAAGCCGCCGTGCAAGCCGTGAAGATGCTCTGGGCCGTTCAGCAGGCTCCCCTGCCCGCTGATCCAGAAGCCAGCCTCGTCTTAGTGGAACGCGTCAGCGTTCCGAAAGCTTCGGAAGACTCACGTCTTCCGCTACCTCAGCGCCAGCGATGAAAACGAGCGTGAAGATCCCTGAAGGGCTCTCGAAGCGTGACCACTGGCGTGTCGATTTCCGCATGCCAACACGCTCCTCGTAGCGGAACGCGTCAGCGTTCCGAAAGCCTCGGAAGACTCACGTCTTCCACTACCTCAGTCAGCGATGGATAGCAGCGCGTGAACATCTGTGATTAGCACGCGACGCTGCGATCACTGGCCTGTCGATTCCCACCTGCCAACACCCTCCTCGTAGCGGAACGCGTGAGCGTTCCGAAAGCCTCGGAAGACTTACGTCTTCCGCTACCTCAGCATCAGCGATGGCTAAGGGCGCATCGACACTTCGAACCAGCCACGACGAACGAGAATCGTCGAGGATAGGACACATACCATTCGAGCCGCGGCAGCGTGATCGTCGATGGTCTATTGCCTCCGTTAATGAGGGGCCTCAAAGCAGAGTCGGATACGTCTTCTTCTCGGCCATGAGGTCGTCGTCGGAGGGATTGAGTTCGGTTTCGAGGCGACGGCTGACATCGCTGATGGAGCCGGTGTGGCGGCCGATGAGGGCATAGACCATGGGGACGAGGAAGAGGGTGACGAAGGTGGCGAGGGTGACCCCAAAGACGATGACGACACCGACAACCATGCGGGTCTCATAACCGGCGCCCTGGCCGAGCATGAGCGGCAGCGCCCCCATCACCGTGGCGAGGGCGGTCATGACGATGGGGCGCAGGCGCTGCTCGCTGGCTTGCAGGATGGCCTCGCGGAACTCGACGCCTTCATCGCGGAGCTGATTGATGAATTCGACGATGAGGATGCCGTTCTTGGCGGCGAGGCCGATGAGCATGATGAGGCCGATCTGGCTGTAGATGCTTTGATTGAGCCCCATGACCTGCAAACCGACGAGCGCCCCGGCGACGGCGACGGGCACGGTGAGCATGATGGTGAAGGGATGCACGAAGCTCTCAAACTGCGCGGCGAGCACAAGGAAGGCGATGAGCATGGCGAGGGCGAAGACGAGGCCGATGCTGCCGCTGTTCTCTTTGAGCTTCAAAGCGTTCCCTTTGTAGCCGATGACGGCATTGGAGGGCAGCGTCTCGCCGATGATCTGCTCCATGTAGGCCACGGCCTCGCCGAGGCTGTAACCAGAGGCCAGCTCGGCATCGAAGGTGATGCTGCGCATGCGGTTGTAGCGGTTCAGCGTGCCGCTATCGGCGAATTCATCCATGGTGACGAGATTGGCGAGCGGGATGAGCTGCTTGGTGCGCTCGCTGCGGACGAAGATGTTGTTCAAATCGAGTGGGCTGCGCTTATCGCCGTAGCTGCCTTCGAGGATGACGTCGTATTCCTCGCCCTCGTGGATGAAGGTGGTGGCGCGGCGGCCGCCGAGCAGGGTTTCCAAGGTGCGGCCGATGTTCGCGGAGGAGACACCGAGATCGGCGGCGCGGGTTTGATTGATGCTGACGCGGAGCTGGGGCTTCGTATCGCGGTAGTCGCAGTCAAAGCCGACGAGATTGGGATTCTCCTTGGCTTTCGTCATGATGATGTCACGCCACTCGGCCAGCTCTTCAAAGGTGGGGCCGCTGAGCACGATCTCCATGGGCTTGTTGAGGCCGCGCATCATGCCCTGGCGCATGATGACGGAGACTTTGGCTCCGGGAAGGTCCGCCGTCTTCTTGCGTAGCTCGTCCATGATCTCAAAGCCGTTCCGCCGCGTGCCGAAGGGCGTGAGCGTGACGACGGCGATGCCTTCATTGAAATCAGCCGTGGCACCAAAGCTACGCGGAGCGCGGGCATTCACGCGGGTGGCCTCGTTCGTTTCCTCGACGAGATACATGACCTTCTCGTTGAGGAGATCGAGCGTCTCCAGCGTGCTGGCAAAGGTGGTCCCCGGCGGGCTGGTGGCGGTGACGAAGAAGGAGCCGCGATCCTCACGCGGGGTGAATTCATCCGGGATGCTTTTCAAAAGCCACCAGCACAGCGTGGTGAGGCCCAAAACGACCGGGATGGCCGTGGCGGGGAATTTCAGCAGGCCACCGAGCAGCCAGCGATAGACCCGCTGAACGGCCTCGAAGACGGTTTTGAGCAGATGAGCCACAAAACCATCGCCTTCACGATCTCGCATGATTTTGGAGGCAAGCATGGGCGAGAGCGTGAGAGCCACAAAACCGGAAAAACCGACCGAGATGGCCAGCGTGACGCTGAACTCGGCAAACAGCCTGCCGGTGTCTCCCGGCATGAAGGTGACGGGCACAAACACCGCCAGCAGCACGAGCGTGGTGGCGATGACCGCGAAGGCCACCTGCCGTGTGCCGAGGAAGCTGGCGACGAGCGGCTTTTCACCCAGCTCGATGCGGCGATGGATGTTTTCGAGCACCACGATGGCATCATCGACGACCAGACCGATGGCGAGCACGAAGGCCAGCAGCGTGAGCGTGTTCATCGAGTAATCGAGCATCATGAGCACGATGCAGGTGGCGAAAACGCTCACCGGCACGGCCACGATGGGCACGAGCACCGCCCGCATGTTCCCGAGGAAGAGATAAATGATCGCGATGACGAGGGCGAGGGCGATGATGAGCGTGCGATAGACCTCGTGGATGGATTCTTCGATGAACTGGCTGATGTCGTAGCTATTTTCGAGGCGCAGATCCTTCGGCAGCGTCTCGCGGATCTTTTCCGCCTCCGCCCGCACGGCCTGCGCCACCTCCAGCGGATTCGCCCGTGACTGGCGAATCATGCCGAGGGAGACCATGAGCACGCGGTTCCCTTTGAAGGAGGTGCGAGCCTCCTCGGCACCGAGTTCCACCTTGGCCACCTCGCCGAGGCGCACCTGATAGCCATTCTCACCGCGAGCGATGACCATCCTCTCGAAGTCCTCCTTCGTGCGATACTGGCGATTGATGCGCACGGTGAACTGACGGTCGAGCGACTGCACAGTGCCTGCGGGCGGATCGACGTTTTCACGTCGCAGCGCCTCTTCAATGTCGAGCGAGGTGAGATTGCGAGCCGCGAGGGCTTCTCGATTCACCCAGATGCGCAGCGCATAGCGAGTGCCTCCGCTCATGCGCACGCGGGCGATGCCCGGCAGTCGCGAAAAGCGATCCACGAGATACCTCTCGGCGTAGTCATTGAGCTCCAGCGTGCTGCGGGTGTCGCTGGCGAGGTTCATGTACATGAGCACCTCGGCGCTGAGTTCCGTTTTACCCACGTTCGGCGGCTCCACCTCCTCCGGCATGGTGGGCAGCACGGGGCTGATGGCCTCGCGGATGTCATTGGCCGCCGCGTCGAGATCACGGCCGAGATTGAACTCGACGGTGATCTCGGATTTTCCATCGGTGCTAACGGAGGAGATGTTCTTGATGGACTCCACCTGGGAGATGCGATCCTCCAGCCGCTGCGTGATGCGCCGCTCGACGACGCTGGCGGCGGCCCCTCGGTAGTAAGTTTCCACCGTGACGATGGGCGGCTCGATGTCAGGATACTCACGCACCGGCAGCCGTGTGTAGGCCACGATGCCGAAGGCGATGAGGATCAGGTTCATCACCAGTGCCAGCACTGGACGGCGAACGGATGTATCAGAGAGCCACATGCGCTAGACGAGTTTCAGGCGCTTCCGCAGCAGCCACTCGGCCGTCAGCAGGGCGATGGCGGCCCCAAACCACCACCAGCTCGACCACAGAATGGTCTCTTTGGTGATGACCTGTTTGCGGTCGAGGGTTTGCAGCAGATTCGGAAGGTCGGTGGCGG
Source organism: Prosthecobacter sp. (assembly GCA_044370285.1). Taxonomy (GTDB): domain Bacteria; phylum Verrucomicrobiota; class Verrucomicrobiia; order Verrucomicrobiales; family Verrucomicrobiaceae; genus Prosthecobacter. The sequence goes on along the minus strand of JBILVU010000125.1, from coordinate 5,286 downwards.
CCTGTTCTTCGCGGAGAAAGCGCCCGCCGCTGTTTTGTGCCATCGTTTCGAGCAGCACGCGATTCATGGTGAGAGAGGCCCACTCGGGATTGCCGATGTCAGACACATGCAGCGAGAGGCGAGCGTCGTTTTTCGGGGTGGAGGGGCTTTCCGAGACGGCGACCTCGTAAGTGCCGGCTTTGAGCGGCGGCGTGATGGCCCGGTAGATGCCGGGGTGCGTCTGATCGGGTTCGAGCTGGAGCGTGGCCACGTCTTTGCCATCCAGCAGGAGGCTGGCACTCGGCTGTGCATCAGTGACGATGTCGCCACGCGCATTGCGAAGGCGCACGCGAATCTCCGAGGTCTCGCCGGGCGCATAGCGCAGGCGGTCCGTGCCAATGGCGAGCTGTTTTTGCTCAATTTGAAAAGGCGGCGCGGCGATCCATGCGGCGAGCTGCATCCACAGCCGCTGATGATACAGATCCGCAACCTGAAAACGCCAGCGCCACATCTCATCGGTGCCGAGGTAAAGCACCGCACCGGCTCCCACCTGGCGGAAGACCATCGCGGGATCACCCGCCTTCACCAGCGTGATGGAGGCCGGCTGCGGCTCCACACGAGCATGCCAGGCGAGCTTGGGCAGCGAGGGCCAGAGCGTGGCATTGGCACTGGGGCTGTCACTGAGGCGCAGGGCCTCGAAACGTTGACCATCGGTGGTGAGTTCGAGGCTGGTGGGCTTCACCTCATCGGCGTTGTTGAGAAAACGCACCGGCATGAGCGACGCCGCTTTGCCTGCGGCCCACGAACGCAGATGACCACGCTGCCCATCGAGCAGGATGAGGCCGCCGCCACGCTTCTCGACGAATTCGACGATCCAATCGAGATGCTCGCTTTTGAAACGCGAGAGCGCCACATCACCGAGGATGATCAAATCATAGGTGAGAAGGTCATCGCGAGTTTTTGGGAAGTCGGCTTGCAGCGAGCCTTTGGCCGCGTCCTCCGCGAAGTCGTCGAAGATCATCATGGCCTGCCAGCGATCATCGCGATCAAAGTGGCTGTGCAGGTAACGCGTCTCCCAGCGAGGACGACCATCGAGGATGAGGGCTTTGCGCTTCTTTTCGAGCAGGTGAATGGCGAGCTCGCGATGGTTGTTGGCGCGAGTTTTTTCCAAAGCAGCCCGATCCCCACTCGCGGCGACGCGGATGGTCACGCTGCGCAGTGTCTTGTCACGCATGCCGGGCAGCGCGGGCGGCAACGAGGCCACGGGAAACATGAAATCGAAGCTCTTGCTGCCTTTGCCATCGGTGGTGAACTCTTTCTTCCAAAGCGTCTTGCCCTGGCTGTCGATCTGCACGCTGGCGGGAAGCCCGGCGGGCATGCTGTCCTGAATGGTGAGGCGGCCCTGGAAGTTCTCCTTCGAGAAAACGGACTCCGGCGCAATGACATCGAGCAGCGAGAGATCCGGCGGCGGCACCTCCGTGCCAAAGCCGATGGTGAAAACAGGCACGCCCGCAGGCTTCATCGCGCTGCTGAATTCCTCCGGCGAGCCGCTGGTGTTGTGCTGACCATCCGTGAGCACCACGAGTGCCGTGCCGGGTGTGCTGGGGCCGAGGGCGGAACGCAGGGACTGATCGAGATTCGTGATCGGCGTGGTGGCAGGCAGATCGAAAGCCGTGGGCGGTTCACCCGAAGTGTCTTTGCCGCTTTGGCGATACCACCAGAGGCGCTGCGTGCTATTCCCGCGAAGGGCCACCAGCTCCACATCTTGCGTCTCAGCCAGCTTTTTGAGCAGCGGCAGGGTTCCTTTGAGCAGAAGATCCTCCGCACGCTGGAAACGCGATTTCGTCGTCGTGGCCGATTTCTCCGCAGCCTCATCAGTGAGCTGCATGCTGGCGGAGCTATCCACGGCGATGATCACGCGGCCGAGCTGGCGCAGCGTGGTCACATGCCGCAGCACCGGCCCTGCGAGTGCCAGCACGAGGATGAAAACTGCCAGCGATCTCAGCAACGCGGGAACCTTGGCCAGCAGGCTGCCCGTGAACCTCGACTCACGGCGGTAGAGGAACCACATCGCCACCGAGAGCCCGAATGCCAACGCGATGACCGGCAGGGGCGGATAGCCGCCGGTGAAGCGAAGGGTGGTTTCAGTAAGGCTGGGCATGCGGGAGGTTTCGGGAGTCCGTCAGATGGCGGAGATCGACAGGCATTTCAACGCTCCGCGGATGCTTCCTTGCACAAAAAAGCGCGGGGAAGGCTGCTCACCTTCCCCGCGCTCGCAAAAACTTGGCGCATTGGCCTCACCGCTCGGTGAACTGCCCGAGAGCGCGGAACTTCTGATAGCGGTTATCGAGGAGCTTCGGGGTCTTCACCTTGGAAAGCTCGGCGATGGCCGTCAGAAGCGCTTCTTTGAGGGATTCCGCGGCCGCGGCGACATCGTTGTGGGCACCGCCGAGAGGCTCGGGGATGACGCCATCAATGACGCCGAGGTTCTTCAAATCTGGGGCGCTGAGTTTCAAGGCCGTGGCAGCCTCGGGGGCGTGCTTGCGATCCTTCCAAAGGATGGCGGCACAGCCTTCCGGGCTGATGACAGAGTAGTAGGCATTCTCCATCATGAGCACGCGATCCGCGATGCCGATGCCGAGAGCCCCGCCGCTGCCACCTTCACCGATGACGACGGCGATGACGGGCGTCCGGAGCAGCATCATCTCACGCAGGTTGAAGGCGATGGCCTCGGCGATGTTGCGCTCCTCGGCTCCAATGCCAGGAAAGGCTCCAGGGGTGTCGATGAGGGTGACGATGGGCAGGCCAAACTTCTCCGCCAGGCGCATCACACGGAGCGCCTTGCGATAGCCCTCGGGGTGAGCGCTGCCAAAATTGCGCAGGAGGTTCTCCTTCGTATCGCGACCTTTTTGATGGCCGATGATGGCCACCCGCTGGCCGCTGATGGTGGCAAAGCCAGCCGGCATGGCGTTGTCATCGCCGATGTGGCGATCCCCGTGAAGCTCCACGAACTCGTCGCAGATGTGCTTCACATAATCCAGCATGTAGGGACGGTTCAAGTGACGGGAAATTTGTACTCGCTGCCAAGGGTTGAGGCTGGCGTGCGTGTCACGCTGGAGCTTGTTGAGCTTCGCTTCGAGGTCGGCGATTTGCGAGGTCAATTTATCGGAAGGCTTAGTGGCGGCCTTGGCCTGCAAGGCTTCCAGTTCATCACGAAGCTTCTGGATGGGCTTTTCGAATTCGAGGAGTTGTTTCATGGCGGAGGAAAGGGGTGTGGGAGAAAACGGTGGTTTACGCACGCATAGCGGGCGGGCAGAGGGCTAGCAAGTCATCTGCGAGGGCTTTGAAGGCCGGGCATTTGCGATAGACGGTCTCGGGGTTGAGGTTCGAGAAGAGTTTGGTGCCGTCCGTGACCTTTTTGTAGTCCTTGTGAAGGACTTCGCGGTAGAGCCGGTTCAGGAGCTTGGCGGGCGGTTCGTCGAAATTGACCGATTCAGGCTCCTGAGCTTTGCCAGGTAGCTTTTTGGCGACCGCTGACGGCAGGTTTTCGGGCTGGGCCAGCAGCCAAGCTTCCACCTCGTGGACGGCGAAGTGGTGGCGATAGTTGGGATGTTCCACCTGCTTGCGCAGATGCTCCATCCCCCACTCACGACGTTCTGCGGCTCCGGCGAGATGCTTGGGATAGATGGTGGGGCCGTAGAGATCCAGCAGGGAGATGACGCCGAGGATGTCCTCATCCGCCAGATGCATGCGGGCCTTCTTGGGAGCGTCTTTGACGAGCTGCTGCCAGCCATCGAAGCGGACGCGTTTAAAGCCCACGGGCTGCCTCAGGCGGGGATTCAGCCAACGGCTGAGTAGATCGGCCATCACTGCCCGCTCGGTGTGGCCTTCGCAGAAGATAACGAACTTCATGCGGCCATCTCCTCCAGCTCTCCACTGCGGTGCAGCGCACCGAGGGAGTATTCCTCCAGCCAGCGACTCAGCTTCGCATCATCGAGCACATGGAGTTTGGTTTCGCCGTTCTCGCGTTTCACCACGGTGGTCAAGGGCCGCGTCTCAGATGAAAAGGCATCCAGCATCTGCGGCGAGTGGGTGGTGAAGATGATCTGCGCTTTCTTCGATGCCTCCACCGCATGCTCGGCGATGATCGGCAGCATGGACGGATGCAGCCCGGTCTCCGGCTCATCGATCGCGATCAGCGGCGCGGGATCAGGCGAAGCCAAAACCGTCATCAGGAAGAGAAAACGAAGTGTTCCGTCCGACAAATCCGCTGCCGACTGCTCCCGCTTCAGGCTCCGCCAGCGCAGCCGTAACTGGATGCGATTATCCGAAGCCGGAGGAAACACCAGTTCCTCAAAATCACTCCCAAACGCCGCCGTCATGGCATCGTTGACCGTGTTCTTGAAGTCGCGATTGCCCGTGTAGAGCGTGTGGAGGACGGAGATTAGGTTCTGCCCGTCAGCATCGACGCGGGTTTCGTGGCGAGTTACAGCCGCCTGACGGATGGTGGAGTCGCGATTGGTGTGGAAGTCATGATAAATCGCATATCCAGCCAAGGAAGCTCTGCCTGCGATTAAAACACGATCACGGATAAAAGGCCCGGATGCAGTTGATAAGAGTGTTTCTCCGGTTGGACACTCGCCGTCCACCGTATTCCCGTCAATCATCCCAAATTCTCGTGAGCGATCCAAGCTTATTAAGTGGCCACTTTCGAATCTCTCTTTGTTGATGACGAAGTCTCCATTGGAGCCGAGGTTAGCCAGTTCTAGGGCGTATTGAATCGCAGGATCGTTTTCTGTGAAGGGAACTGAGGAATGAGACAGACTTAGCGAGTTTCCTTGACCGTCCCAGAGCAGTTGATTCATGCCACCCTCGCGTTGCACCAGCCTCGCCAACCTTCCCTGCGCCGAAGCCGCCAGCAGATCAATCGCTCTGAGCACATTACTCTTCCCGCTCGCGTTCGATCCGATGAGCACGTTCAGCGGGCCGGGACGCCAATCCTCCACCGCTTTGAGGGAGCGGAAGTTTTTCACGCTGAGGGATTGGATGCTCATGGGGCGGGCGTTGGCGGCTCAGGATACTTCAACAATCAGCAATCGACATTCGTCAGCCGAGCGCAGCGAGACAGACTGCCGCAGGCAGCCCGAAGGGAAGCGAAGCGCATCAATCTGCGGTTTGAAGGCGTGGGATGCATCAGGAACGGGGAATATCGATTGATGAACTCCGATTGTGGATTGTTGAAGGGGTGACTAGCGAGCGACATCGACCTTCGAGCCCTTGCGCAGGAGGGCGAAGAGCTCTTCGAGG
>JBILVU010000039.1:0-45605 GCA_044370285.1 Prosthecobacter sp. | reverse complement strand
GCGTGCCGACGTGATGGTGCGGTCAAAAACGCGAGCTCGATCTCGTCATGAGCGATCCCGATCGCTGGGTGATCAAGCCCGCCTTCGTCCGTGGCGCTCGCGATCCTGTTTTTGTGCGTGATTTGGACAAGGAGCAAAAAGCACGGCTCCTCGATACCATCCGCGCCTCGCCGCATGATTACATCGCGCAGGAGATCCTGCCGCTCTCCACCACGCCCACGCTCGTGCAGGGCAAGATGGAGCCGCGTTCCCTCGTCTGGCGTGCCTACACCATCGCCAAAGGAGAGACCTTTGAGACCATGCCCGGCGGCCTCACCCGCGTGAGCCCGGAGCCACACCGCTGGCTCGTCACCATGCGCAGCGGCGGCATCAGCAAGGACACCTGGGTGCTCGGCGATGCGCCGAGCGAAAATGTGCGCCTGCATCCCGCGCCCATCGTCATCCGCCCGGCACGGCCACCCGGTGGCGTGCCCAGCCGTGTGGCAGATCATTTGTACTGGCTCGGCCGCTATGCCGAGCGCCTGGAGCAGACCGTTCGCGTGCTGCGCACGACCTTGCATCGCTTCTCCGGAGAAGGCTCCACGGAGAGCAATCGCGAGGTGGCGGCCTGCATCGTCCTCATGACGAAGCTCGGCCTCATGCCCGCCGGTGCCCGTGATCTCCGTGAGCAGCTCTCCGCCCTTCTTCAAGATCCCAAGCGGGATGGCAGCGTGCCGGATCTCATGAGCCGCGTGCGCTACAATGCCGCCGCCGCCCGTGACCGCCTCTCCGATGATACCTGGCGGCTCTTCAACCGCATCGAGCGGGATGCCCGCATGCCCGCCAGCGGCTTCTCCGTCACCCGCGCCATCGAATCCCTCGACACCCTCGTGCTCGATCTCGCCGCCTTCAGCGGCATGGAGCAGGAAAACATGACTCGCGGCCACGGCTGGCGTTTCCTCGAAATCGGCCGCCGCATCGAGCGGGCGGATGTAATGCTCAGCCTCCTCGACGTGGGCACCACGCATGCACGCACCGATGAGATCGTGCTCGGGCCGCTGCTGGAGATCGGTGACAGCACCATGACCTACCGCCGACTGCACTTTGCCCGGCCCATGCTCATCCAGACGCTCGATCTCCTGCTCCTGGAGCCTGGAAACCCGCGCAGCGTCAGCTTTCAGCTTCACTCCCTCGACCGCCTCGTGGCCAAGCTCCCGCACGATCCCACCCAGGACACCGGCAACCGCGAGCGTGAGCAGACGGACGGACTTCTCTCCGATTTGCTGGCTTTGAACCTCGAAAAGCTCGCCACCGCTGGCGACCTCGTTTTTGAGGTCACCCCCCACTTCTGCCAAAAAATGGCCAAAGGCATCGAAACCCTCTCCGATGTCATCACCGAGCATTATTTCAGCCACGCGACCGTGCGCGGCAGGCAATAAACGCCGCCGGGAACGATGAACTGAGAACCGCGAACATCACGATGCGCTACAACATCATCCACCGCACCACCTACACCTACGAAAGCCCGGTGACGGTGGGTCATTACACCGCCCGGCTGGAGCCGCGTGCCCTGCCGCAGCAGGAATGCCCGTGGCACGAGCTGCACATCCGCCCGGAACCGGTGGAGCGAGCCAAGCGGGCGGACTACTTCGGCAATGCCACCGTGTATTTTGAGATCGCCGGTTCCCATCAAAAGCTCGAAGTCATCTCCCGCAGCCTCATCGAGGTGAACCGCATCGAGCCTCCCGATCCCTCCACCACGCTGCCCTGGGAAAAAATTCGCGATGGCTGCCGGGGCGATGGTGCCCGCCCGCTGCTCCTCGCCGGTGAACTGGCCTTTCCCTCCGCCTTGATCCCCGTCGGCCCCGCCTTCGCCGATTACGCTCGGCCCTCCTTTCCCGCCAAACGCCCGATTTTGGAGGCCGTGTGCGATTTGAACCGCCGCATCCACGAGGATTTTGTCTTCGATCCCGCCGCCACCGATCACACCACCCCCGTGGCGCAGGTGCTCGCCAAACGCCGCGGCGTCTGCCAGGACTTCGCGCAGGTCATGATCGCTTGTTTGAGGTCCATCGGCCTGCCCGCACGCTACGTCAGCGGCTACCTCGAAACCATGCCACCGCCCGGTCAGGTGAAACTCGTCGGAGCTGATGCCTCCCACGCCTGGGTCAGCGTCTATTGCGGCGATGGCATCGGCTGGATGGACGCCGATCCCACCAACAACATCCTCCCCGGCGAACGCCACATCACCGTCGCCTGGGGCCGCGATTTCAGCGACGTCAGCCCCCTCCGCGGCGTCACCATCGGTGCCGGCGAACAACGCCTCCAAGTCGCCGTCGATGTCCTGCCCGAGGGCGGGGAGTGAGGCGGAAGGCGATCATTGTGAACGATTCAAGCTCACCGACCCGCACTGGGAAGGCTGAGATTGCATCGCGATGAACCGCCACCGTTCGCTGCAACGCATGCTCGGCGAATTCGTGTTCATAACTTCCCGTCAAACCCTGCAAACGGATCGTCAATCCGAGCTTGGGGAATAGGCCGTGAAAAATCGTAGAGTCTGGTCTGCGAATCAAAATACTCAGCACGCATGATGGCCGTATGACTGTGTGCATCCTGCTTGTGGGTCTTGCACAGAAACTCAAAATACCACGGATGGCCACGAGATGCGAAGGCGATACAACGCTGAATGCGAGGAAACGTGGATACGGAAGCCAGACGCGCCAAAGCAGCCGGAACTGCATCACTCGGGAAGTTCTGTCGGACGTAATCGACGATGTCCGGCTCTAGTTCTGTCATTGTGGTTTGTTGCGTCATCGTAAGTGGAGCGTGCGAAGTCGCCTAACAGTGAAGATGATTAACAGACCGTGAGATTTGCCAGCTGCTGGATAGCCGACATTTTAACGGAATTTCATGGGGTTCTGAATGCATGCCTTGGTTTAGCCAACAATGCCGTGCTCGGGCAACCAAAACGTCGGATAACGTAACGCATTCAGCTATAGCGGAATTGTTCTGTTGGAAATCCTTCTCCAAAAAAGAAACCCCGCAGGGGTTCACCATGAATAGCCAGGGGTTGTCAAACCCCTGGAAAGATGTCCAAGCCCACATGAACCCCGGAGGGGTTCGCCGATGGTTGGCGGCTCATTCGACACGTCATGCGCATCAGGCAACCCCTGCGGGGTTGGTGATGCGGCGGGGCGTTATCCAGGAGTTGCACTCCTGGCTATTCGTGGAGAACCCCGGCGGGGTTCGTTGATGCCAAAAAACAAGGCGCGGGCCTTTCGGACCGCGCCTTGATGTGGATGGGCTGGAAGCGCCGGATCAGCCGAGGGCGGCTTTGACCATGGTTTCGAGCTTCACGATGTCCTTGGCGAAGTTGCGGATGCCTTCGGCGGTCTTTTCGGTGGCCATGGCGTCTTCGTTGAGCAACCAGCGGAAGGTTTTTTCATCGCTGCCGATGCGCTCAATCTTGAGCGACTTCGCGTTGGCGGCATTCAGCTTCGGCGTGATGGCGTCCTCGCTGGCAGCGAGCTCGCCGAGAAGGCCGGGGCTGATGGTGAGGAGGTCGCAGCCGCAGAGCTCGGTGATCTCGCCCTTGTTGCGGAAGCTGGCACCCATGACCTCGGTGGTGTAGCCGAAGTGCTTGTAGTAGTTGTAGATCTGCGTCACGGACTGCACGCCGGGATCTTCCGCCGCGCCGTAATCCTTGCCGGTGCTCTTCTTGAACCAATCGAGAATGCGGCCCACGAAGGGGGAGATGAGCTTGATGCCGCCCTCGGCGCAGGCAGCGGCCTGGGCGAGGCTGAAGAGGAGGGTGAGATTGCAATTGATGCCTTCCTTTTGCAGCACCTCGGCCGCTTTGATGCCTTCCCAGGTGGAGGCAATCTTGATCAGGATGCGCTCGCGGGAGATGCCGGCCTTTTCATACATGCCGATGATCTGGCGGGCCTTCGTGAGATTGGCTTCGGTGTCAAAGGAAAGGCGGGCATCGACTTCCGTGGAGACGCGGCCGGGCACAATTTTGAGGATTTCGAGGCCGAAGGCCACGACGAGCTTGTCCATGACCGCATCGACGCCACCGGCTTTGCCATCGGCGACAGCTTGGTCAAAAATGGCCTTGTACTCCGGCTTCGAGGCAGCCTGGAGGATGAGGGAGGGATTCGTGGTGGCGTCCTGAGGCTTGTAGGCCTTCATCGCCTCGAAATCGCCAGTATCGGCGACGACGACGGTATGCTGCTTGAGCTGATCGAGCTGGGTCATTGGGGTGTTTTGCGTGGGTAGGAGGTTACGCGGCCCGCGAGAATACGGGAGAGCCTTCCTTTGGCAAGAAGGCAATCGGCTGTTGCCGTCTCAGCGGCCGGCGTGGTAGCCTGAGGACATGAAACGATGGTTGATGATCTTGCTGGCGGCCTTCGTGGAGAGTGCGGAAGCAGCCGAAATCATCCAAGTGACCTGGCCGACGAAGCATGCATCCCCGCCATTGGTGCTGGAACCGAAGGTGATGGCATGGATGCCCACCTTTCGACTGGCGCTGAGTAGTGTGCCGGAGGAGACCACGGTGAACCTCGCTCTCGCGCAGCCCGCTTTGCTGGGGCTGACGATGGAGCAGGCCAAACAACTCCAGCCGCTGGTGGCGGAGCCATACCGGCAGATGGCAGCCTCGGAGGTTTTCCAGAAGGTGCCGAGCCTTTTGGGCTACTGCTTCAGCGAGAAGACGCCCGCGAATGGAATGGCGAATGTGCATGTGCCGGATGGCTGGACGGCGGATTCGCCCGTGCTCGTTTTTCTGCATGGCTACGGCGGCAGCTTCCTTTGGTATCAACACTATCTGGCGCGGCATTTTCCAAAGCATCTCATCATTTGTCCGGCCTGGGGCATTTCGCCTTCCAAGATCCCGCCAGCCTATCTGAGCGAGTGTTTGAAGGCGGTGGAGACGCGGATGGCCTTCCGAATGAGACCGCCCTGGCTTCTCGGGCTTTCCGCCGGTGGCTTTGGCGTGTTGCGGATCGCTGCTGGCCTGCCACAAGCCTTCGCGGGAGTCATCTGCATGGCAGCCTATCCGGTCACGCGACCGGCTGTCCAACCTCCTCACTGCTTCATCGCCGGAAACGAGGAACCTTTCGTGAAGTCAGGCCATTTTTCAAAGGTTGCCGACGGAACCAAAACACATCTCGTGAAGGGAGCCGGGCACTTTTTCATGCTCACGCACGAAGCCGAGACCGTGAAGAGACTTCGCGAATGGATGGGCAGCCGCTGAGATCGCGAGAAGTGGAAGAATCGAGGACGAAGTTCGAGGAGGAGGACGACCCGCCCGCAACGCTTCGCGTAGCGATGCGGGCCGGGGACGAATGGAACTCTTTGCCCTTCGCCCTAAGCTCTCCGCCTCTTACCTCCGCAGCTTCATCTTGAGGCGCTTCCAGGTGGGGACGTCGAGGTCTTCGCCTTCGACGATTGAGGGCTCGGTGTCTTTGAAGCGGCCGCGGTCTTCTTCGCTGGCGAGGCCGAGGGAAGGCTGCTCGATGGCGATGGTGCGACGTGGGGTGATGGTGGTGGATGGGGCCGGTCTTGGAGCGGGAGCGGGGGCAGGAGCTTCGCTTTCAAAGACGATCATGTCGTCCTCGGCAACGGGCGGTGGCTCCGTCTGAAGGGTGACACTGCGGGCGACGACCGAAGCCAGAGTCTTGGGCTCGCGAGCGACCTCCGCGAGTTCACGAGCGACGGGCGTGCGGACGGGCACGCGGGCGGTTTCAGGCTCCGGAGTGTGAACTGGCGTGCTGATGGGTTCCTCGATCTCTTCTTCAAAAGAAGGCTCAGGCTCGTAAAAGGCTTCTTCGGCCTCGGCGGCAGGTTCAGCAGCTTCTTCAGGCTCGGGAGCGTGGATGGCGGCGGGGGCCTCAGGGATGATTTCCTCGGCTTTGAAGAAGAAATCTTGTTCGACGGGTTTTGGCAGCGGCGGGGGCATGCTGCGAGCTTTGGGCTCGCGTTTGGGTGCCGGGGCAGCCAATGGCGCTGGCGCGGCTTCAGCACGCGGGGCCATCATCTCGGCGGGCGGTGCGGCGGTGGAATGCGCGGTGAGTTGAGCAAGGCTGAGCGAGCTGATGAGCGTGACGGCGACGGAGTCACCGAGCTTCGGATCAATGGCGAGGCCGAACAGGATGTGCGTCTGGTCCGGCACGTTCTTGCCGAGCTGCTTCATGATGCCTTCGACTTCGACGAGCGTGAGCGATTCGCCACCAGCGACGTGAACGAGAAGCGTCTCGGTGTGGTAAAGAAGACGGCCCTGATCGATGAGCGGGCTCTTGAGGGCTTTTTTGACGGCTTCCGCACCGCGATTCTGGCCGCGAGCTTCGCCAAAGCCGAAGAGGCAGCGACCATTCGCGGTGCGCAGCGCGGCGGTGAGATCGTCGAGGCCGAGTTTCACGAGGCCTGGCGTGGCGGTGATGGTGGAAACGGCCCGCAGGGACTGGGCGATGAGCTGATCAGCCTGGGTGAAGGCTTTTTGAATGCCGTCTTTGGGGAGGATGAGCTCACCCATGCGGTTGTTTTCAAAGAGGATGAGCGCATCGCAGCGCTTCTGGAGGAGTTCGAGTGATTCCTCGGCCTGGCCGATGCGGCGGCGGCCTTCAAAACTGAAGGGCATGGTGGCCACGACGATGACGAGGGCACCGGTGTTCTTCGCGATTTCCGCGACGACAGGTGCCGCACCGCTGCCGGTGCCGCCACCGAGGCCGGCGCTGATGAAGACGATGTCATGCCCGTCGATGGACTGGCGGATCTGCTCGCGGGAGTAGAGAGCGGCCTCGCGGCCGAGATCGGGATCACCACCGGCACCGATGCCTTTCATGAGCTCGACGCCGAGCTGCACTTTGCACGGTGCCATGGCATGGCCGAGCACGCGCACATCGGTGTGCATGCAGACGAGTGTGGCCTCGACAATGCGATCCAGCGTGATGCGATCAATGACGTTCGAGCCGGCACCGCCGACGCCGACGATGCAGATGCGGGGGGCGCCTTGAGCAGGAATGCCGGCGGCCAGGGTGCGTTGATATTCGACCATAAGAGTGTTGTTGTGGATTGCGGGCGAACGCGGATTTGCGCGGTGATCTCCTCAAATCAAAGCGCGAAGGATGAAAGCAGCTCTTGCATGCGTCTGCCAAGCCTTTTCAGCGGTGAGAGGTAAGGTTTTTCAGCATCGAGAATCTGTGCGTAACGAATGAGGCCGATGGGCGCGGAGAACTGCGGGTTTTCAAAGGTGGAGGAGATGCCGCTCACAGGCGCGGAACCTGCACGGGTGACTTTGCGGCCAAAGACCTCCTGCGCGACGTTTTCGATGCCTTTCATCAAGCTGACGCCGCCAGTCAAAAACACGCCCGCACCGAGACGGTGAAGATGCGGCTCCACCGCTGCCTTGACGGTCTCCATGATCTCCTTGGTGCGGAGATACATGACCTCATTGAGGAAGGCTCGGGGCACCTCGCCGAGCACGAGGCCGGTTTCGTCTTCAATGTTGAGCAGCTCACCTTCGGGCACGTCCTGGTAGTCGGTGCTACCTTCTTCGATTTTGAGTTTCTCCGCACGGCCATTTGGGATTTCGAGGGCCATGGCGACGTCGTTCGTGATGTGATCGCCACCGAGCGGTACACAGCCGGAGGCGGTGATCATGCCGTCGTCATACAAAACGTAGTCACAGGTTCCAGCGCCAAAATCGAGCATGAGGGCTCCTTGGGTTTTAGCCTCTCGTGTGAGCACGACCTGTGCCGCAGCGACGGGATTGAAGACGACGTCTTCAACTTCGAGCGGGATCTCACGCACGCAGCGGATGGCATTCTGAATGCGGCCACGGATGCCGTGAATGATGTGGTAATCGGCCTCCAGCATGCGGCCCTCGCGGCCAATGGGCTGACGCACGCCTTCGACGCCATCGACGATGTATTGCCGCGTGACGCTGTGGAGAAAAACGTTCTGCTGCGGGATGCTGACGTTGCGGGCGATCTCTTTAGCCTCTTCGACATCGTCTTCGGTGATCTCCATCTGATCCTCAGGCAAACGATGGCAGCCGCGGTTGTTGAGCGATTGAATGTGAGCACCGCTGACGCCGAGGAAGACATTGCGGATCATCACGTCACTGCGGTCCTCGGCACGCACGAGAGCGTCGTTGAGGCAGGTTTGCACGGTTTCGAAATCGACGATCTCGCCTTTGCGCACGCCACGCGAGGGTGCCTGACCCACGCCGAGGATTTTGATGGCTCCGTCACGCTTTGCCTCACCGACGACGACGCAGATTTTGTGCGTTCCGATTTCGAGTCCGGCGTAGATGGTGCTTTTGGCCATAAGTCAGTGGGAGGTTCAGGGTTTAGCGGTTTGCAGCCAGGTTGAGGCCGCTGACATCGGGCGTGCCGTGGAAGGTGGCGGGCGTGTTGCCCTCCGGGATGAAATGGAGCGTGGCAATCTTCCACTGGCGAGCACGGGCCTCCTTCATGAGGCGGTCGTAACGCTCGAGCTGCATCTCCACATCATCGACGCCGAAGGTGATGACTTTGGGCTCGGACTCTGCGGTGGCGTAATGGGCCTCGATGGACCACGCATTCGGGATGATGAGCTTCCTGGCGATCTCGGCGGGTGCCTGGGCGCGGGAATTGAGCTCCTTCGCCAGCTCCAAAGCAGTGTGCAGCAGCGGATCGGAGAGCTTTTTGCCATGCTCGATCTTGCTCACAGCATCGAAACAGATGACCGGCAGGGCGAGGTATTCTTTCGTGACGACTTCACAAGGCATCGGCACGCCTTCGGCATCGATCAGGCAGCCGGTGCCGCTGAGCGGGGCGTAATATTTCTGCTTCGCACATTCCAACCAGGCCACAGGGAAACGCTGCTGCACTTTGATGGTGAGGCTGCCGTTGTAATCCCGCTGGATATGCACACCTTTGACCTGCGGCAGGCGTTCGAGTCGGCTGCGCACCTCACCGAGATTGAGCGTGAGCAAATTGGTATCGAGCGTGAGAGCGGTGGCACCGACGAGTTTTGGCACGGAAAGCGGACCGCTGGTCTGAACATCGAGCGCTTTGAGCAGGAAGCGGGAGTTTTTCTCGAAGGCCTCTTCCCAGACGAGCTTGCCCAAGGCGACGACCGTGATGGCAATGATGAGCCAGAGGGCATTTCGGTAGCCTTTTCGCCGTGCCATTTCCGCCTCCTGCTGGCGGATGACCGGGGATTCCGGCTCGTAATCGATCACATGCGGCACGGCCGCCTTGCGTGAACGCGAGGGGGGGCGAGCAGGAGATTTCGAGCCTTTCTGGGGAGAGGGCATGACGCGGAAGGGGGCAGAGCTTGGTATTTAACGTGTGTTAAATAGTTCATCGCCAGTCCGAACGCCATAATTATTCGTGATAAAATGGGGCTGCCAGAGGGGGAGCCGGGGTGATCCAAGTTCCAGATTTCGAGTTTCAAGAACGGAAGCCCCGCTTCACGGCTTCAACTCGACGACTTTGTAGCAGCGATGCTCCAGCAGCGAGGGTCGCATGTTTTTGACCTCGGGGCGCATCAGGTGGGGATGCACATACCAATAGACAGGCAGGACGGGGGCCTCGTTGAGCATGAGGGTCTCGGCTTGTTTCAGGATAGCGAGGCGTTTGGCGGGATCGCCTTCGAGGAAGCTTTGCTTGATGAGGGCGTCGTAGGCGGGGTTGCTCCAGCCGGTGTTGTTGTTGCCATCGCTGGACTGCCAGAGGGTGAGAAAGGTGGTGGGATCAAGGTAATCACCCACCCAGCCGGCACGGCACACGTCGAATTTCAGCGCCCGCTGGGATTCGAGATAGACGCCCCAATCTTGATTCAACACGCCCGCAGGGATTTGGAGGTGCTGCTTCCACATGGCCTGGATGGTCTCGGCCAGCGTGCGGTGCGATTCGCTGGTGTTGATGAGGATCTCGAAGGGCGGGAAACCTTTGCCATCAGGATAGCCAGCCTCAGCGAGGAGTCTGCGGGCCTCGGCGGGATCGAACTTCATGATGTCGGGCGCTTGATAGTCCTTCACGGTACCAGGCGGGGTGAGGCCGGTGGCAGGTTTTTGCCCGCCGCGAAGCACATTTTTCACGATGCTCTCCCGATCAATCGCCAGCGCGAGGGCTTTGCGGACGCGGACATCGTTGAAGGGCTTCTTTGTGACGTTGCAGCGGTAGAAGTAGACGCTCAGCAGCGGGTCGGCATGAAATAGCGGTGACTTGCTGGCGATGTAACCGGGGATCTTCGAGAGCGGTGCCTCCAGCGTCATGTGGATCTGGCCGTCGAGAAAAGCTCGCTCTTCCGTGGGTGGGCTGCTGATAGGCACGAAGACGATGCCGTTGAGCTTTACGGTGGCGGCATCCCAGTAGTGCGGATTGCGCTCCACCTCGATGTTTTGGTTCACCCGCCAGCTTTTGAGTTTGAAGGCTCCATTGCCCACGAGGTTGCCGGGGCGTGTCCATTTGGTGTTTCGCTGGTCCATCGTGCCGTGCTGCTCGATGGCGTGTTTTGGCACGGGAAACCACGAGTAGTGCTTCAGCATGCTCGAGAGATAGGGTGCGGGACCTTTGAGCGTGAGGCGCAGGGTGTAATCGTCGATCACCTTCACGCCCACCTGGCTGAAATCGCTGATTTTGCCGGTGTGATACTCCTCGGCGTTCAAAAGCGGGTAGAGCATGTTGGCGTAATCCGCACCGAGCTTCGCGGTGAGGATGCGCTGGTAAGCGTGCGCGAAGTCGTGGGCCGTCAGCGGCGTGCCATCGCTCCATTTGCCCTTCGGCTGGAGCTTGAAAGTCCAGGTGGTGAAATTTTCCTGCGTCCAGGAGACCGCCGCGCCAGGGCCGTCGGCATCGGGATCGTCCGTGCCCGGTGCCACGAGTCCCTCGAAGATCGAATGGAAGATCAAATGCTCCGGCTGGCCGCTGGCGAGATGCGGATCGAGCGTGGCTGGCTCGGAACCATTGCCGAGCAGCAGAATGCCGGCCTTCGTGGCCTCCTCCACCCGCGAGGGACGATGCGTGCGAACGTGATGAAACCACATCACACCCATCACAAGGGCGGCGAGAAGAAGAAGGCGGATGATCCAGCGCATGAAGACGAACATGGCACGCCGCAGAACGGGCTAAAGCCCGAACTACAAGCTACGAACAAAAACGGCCCCGCTCATGCATAAGCGGGGCCGCGTGGGTTTTCCTGGGTTCTGATTCCGGCGCTACTACCTGCCGAAACCAAAGCTGAAACTGAGACCGCTGCGAGGGCGGTTGGAGTAGCCGCTGTGACCGTGCTGAGAATGCCCGTAGCCGGAGGAGTATCCGCGGCTAGGGGTCTGCGGAGGAAGCGTCACCCACTGACCGATCGGTTGACCGCAGCGATCATAACCAACGATGCGATAGACGGCGAGGATGGGTGTGCCGCAGGAGGTGTAACCGACGACGCGTGTGGCGCTACCGCTGCGGCAGAAAGGATCAGCCTTGGCGGTGGTGGGAGCCGCGACACCAAGAACAGCGGCGGCGGCAAGGATGGAGAGGAGTGTTTTCATGGGGTGAGTGGAAAGATTGTTTTCCGCACTCTGTGACGAGACCCCTCGCGACCTATTCAGGCACCATGAAACTATTTTCACGGAGCTGACTCGCCGGCCGACGGAGCACCCATCTCACGCTCGTGATAGAGCAAGGTGCGCAAACGACGGCGCTCGATGTTCCGCGTGGTGAGTGGAAGCTTCGCCACTTCGTTCATGTAAGCATCGAGAGTCAGCGAAGACCACGGGGTGATCGTTCGCAGGCCCGTGTGGGTGAACATCCAAGTGGCAAACCGGCTCCACTCATCGCCGCTCTTTGGCGGCACGAGTTCCTTCAAGGCCTCCAAGCCTGGATGATCCAGCATCTCCACGGTGCCTTGTGCCGTCATGCGGCGTGAGACATAGGTCTCCGCCAGTTTGAGAAACCACTCTGGCACAGGCGCGGTAAGGGCGGGTGCGATGTCATGCACGAAGATGCTTCCACTGCCGATGGAAAAGGCCACGCGGCTGCCATCATGGTTCAGCGTGAGTGTGCGGCCGATGTTGGGCAGGGTGAAGGCCTCGCCCAAAAAGCCGCGTGCCTCGAAGTCACCTACAATCACCTGCTGATGCGTGCAGCAGGCAAAGCGATGTCCATCTCCGCTGAAGATTACACGCTCCACAGCATCGCCGAGACGCAGCGGGTCGATCAGAGGAGCCAGCGAACGCGCCTTCCAGATCGCCACGGTGTGATCCGTGGACCCAGTGATCAAGGCAAGGCCATCCGGGCTGAGGGCCAGCGAGGTGATCGCGCTTTGATGCAACGGCACGGCGAGGCCTCGCGGATCTTCCTGGTCCTGAATCACCCGCACATGGCCGTTACCTAGACCGAGGGCCAGGCGTCGCGTCCCGGCATGCATGGCGATGGCGGAAAGCCGCTCCGCCGTCATCTCATGCACCTCTTTCTCACCTTCCCACCACACACGCAGATGACACTGCTGCTGCAAATCAGGCGACGAGGTGGCCCACGCAGCTCCACGGCCATCTGGTGAGATCGCAGCCAGCGTCCACGCATGAGCCGAAGACGCAGGAACAAGCGTGCGTAAGGCGCTGCCATCCATGGGAACCTCCACCAACGATCCATCGACCAACACGGCCCGGATCGAATCTCCTGTGCCAGGGCCGAGTGCCATCGCGGCTTGGCTCCAGCGGCGTGAGTCGAGCAGCGTGGCCTTCGTGCTGTCCCACAGCGCCGCCACGCCGAGTTCGTTCGATTCCACGAGCGTCCTGCCATCCTGGCAAAAGGTCGCGCAGGCACGGCCGCGCAGCCCGGGCGGCGTAATCGGCCCGCCATGATCGAGCACGATGCCAAACATGGTGTCCTGCGGCAGGGTGAGCACCTCCAACCCACGGCCAAGGTCACGCCGCACGGCCATCGCACGGCCTTGGGTGCTCATGGCGAGGTAACGCGCACGCTGCGGCTTGCGCACCGTGATCGCCCCCTCGCCCGCCTGCCGCCACATGCGCACGGAGGCATCCGCATTCACGATCAACGCGCTGTCCCCGCTGCGTGTCATCGCGATGTGCCGCACCGCACCGGCAGATTCGACCGGCGCTTTCAGTTCGACGCGATTCTTCAGATCGAACCACTTCACACGCAGGTCACGCACCCCACCAGCGGTCAGCATCATCGGATTGCCTCGCCCGGAGGCCAGAGCCACGGCGGTGATGGAGCTGTCATGCAGATGCGTGATAGGCAGCATCAAGTCGTTGTCGGAGAGGCCAGCCACATTCCCCAGTGAATCACCGACGGCCAGCATCGCGTTGCCGGAACTGCTCACCGTGGTCACTTCGCCGGGCATTTTCACCAACAGGCGTTGGTCATTCGGATTGAGCACGGAAAATCTTCGCACCTCTCCCTCTTTGCTTCCGGCCACGATGAGACGTTCCTGGCCTTGGATCAGCAGGCGGGTCACCGCGCCGGAGACCGCGCCCACACGCTTCGGCGACCTGTCATCCGATGCGCCGATGATCCACACGGAACCATCCGCACAGCCCACCGTCGCCAGCTCGCTGATCGTCGTGATCGTCACAGCGGTCACCGTGGCGGGAGGTGTCCACTTCTTCTCAAAGGCCGGCTCCTCGGGGCGCAAAAGCCGCACCTCACCGCCTTCCTCAGCCATCACGAGGAAGTTTCCACTCGACGAAACCTCCAGCGCCAGCAGCCGGGTCTTCAGCGGCAGCTCACGGCGGTTCCATGTGCCTTTCGCATGTCGAAAAAGCATCACAAGCTGTTTCCCTTCCTTCAAAAAAACCGCCGCCAGCACATGCCCACCAGCGGAGACAGCACCCAGATTCTCCTGCACCTCACCCCACGCCGAATCGACAGGGATCACCGTCTCCACTGGCTGCGGTGTGTCGTCTTGAAGCAGCATCATCTGAAGATCCGCAGCCGCCGCTTTAAACGATGCATCCTGCCGCAAAGCACGCACGAGGCAGGCCACGGCGCTTTGGGAATCACCCGCCGCTTTAAACTGCTGCGCCGCCGCGTAATCCGCCCGGCTCAGGGTACGCCGCAGCTCCGCTTCACGAGCTTCGATCACGAGCTGGCGGTCCTCGGCGTTCGAGCGGGCTTTTTGCTCCTTCAGATACAAAATCGTACTCGCAGTAAAACCGCCCACCACCGCCAGCGAGGCCACGCCAGCACTCACCACGAAGGGCAAATGCCGCCGCGTGAATTTCTCCATCACATACGTCCACGACCTCTCACCCGCGAGCACCGGCTCGTCATGCAGATGCCGCAGAATGTCATCGGCAAAAGCCGCCGCGCTGGCGTAACGCCGCGTGGAATCCATCTCCAGCGCTTTCAGCACGATGGCATCGAGATCCCGTTTCTCCGTCTTCGTGAGCAAAATGGATTTCGGCAGCAGCGAAGGCGGCGTGACATGCTTTGCCACCGGCCACTGGCGAGCCTCATCATTCGCCTTTCGCTCGATTTGCAGCGGCGTCGAGCCCGTGAGCAGCTCGTAAAGCACCACGCCCAGCGCATAGAGATCCGAGCGAGCATCCACATGATGTGCGCCCCAGGCGCTCTGCTCCGGGCTCATGTAGCCAGGCGTGCCCACAGCCTGATGAATCGAGGTCATCGCACCCGTCTCATCCGCATCCTCCGCTTCCGGCGAAACCTCCAAAGCCTTCGCGATGCCAAAATCAATGATCTTCACCACCCGCTCGGAGCCTGCACCTGCCACGAGAATGTTCGACGGCTTCAAATCGCGATGCAGCACACCTTTCTCATGCGCATGCTGCACCGCCTCGCAGATGGAGCGGAAGATTTCGAGCCGTTCATCGAGCGTGAGATGGTTGTTCTCACAGTAAGCCGTCACTGGCTCACCACGCACCAGCTCCATGGCAAAGAACGGCTGGCCGTGCATCGTCACGCCGCTATCCCAAAGCCGGGCGATACCTGGATGCTCCATGCGTGCTAGCGTCTGCCGCTCCGTCTCAAAACGTGCCAGCACATGGTAGCTGGCGATTTGTGGTTTCAGCACCTTGATCGCCACTTCACGCTTCACCGGTTCGCGTTGCAGCGCCCGGTAAACATTCGCGAAACCACCCTCGCCGATCTTTTCGATCATCGAATGCCTCGGCACTCGCGGCATGTCTCCCACCGCCGGAGCCTCCGTGATCTGCGTCTCCGCCTCCACATCCGGTTCCTCCATCAATTCACGGAGCACACACGCCGGGCAAAAGAAGCCTGAACCGCGTTTTTCGAGCGGCGTGTGACAGATTTCGCATTCGGGCATGATGTTTCCTTAACGAGTGTCGGGCACTCAGTTACTGTACAAACTCAAAAGATGCCGCAGCTCATCGTCCACATCGGCTTCGCTGCCCACGGTGGCGGCCACATGCTCGCGGAGGAGCTCGCGGAAGCGCTTCCGCAGGCGATGCACGGCCACGCGAGCCGTGCCCTCGCTCATGCCGAGCTTCTCGGCGGCGACGCCATGCTGCGCTTCTTTGCCGTGAACCATCAAAAACTCGCTCAGCACCGCAAACTGCTCTTTTTTGCCGGTGAGCGCCTGTTCGAGTTCGAGAGCCTTAAAAGCATGATCGAGCAAGGCCACCGCCCAGCGTCGCTCAAAGAAAGCATCGGGCGAAAGCCCGTCACCATGCTTGGAGCACACGGCTTCGACCTCGGTGGTATCGAAATCCACGCGTTGCAGCCTGCCACCGCGTTTCACCGTCATTTCAGCACGCCGCCAGTTGGAGATGAAGCGCTTCATCGCCCCGAGCAGGTAACTGCGCATGCGGCCCTTCTCGCTATCGGCATTCTTGATCGTCTCATCCTGCATCAGATGAACGAAAAACGACTGCGTCAGATCCTCCGACTCCGCCGGGCTCATGCCATCCCGCCGCGCAAAGGCATACAACGGTGCCCAATACATGCGGCAGAGACCTTCGAGTGCCCGTGTATCCGAAATCCCTGCCAGCCGCACCTGCGTCCATGACGTTTCGGGGAACTGGCCGGCGCGGGTGAAATTCGATGTCATAGCGGGAGATAGAAAGGGAGCATCATTGCACGGCGGAAGCAATGCCGATCTCGACCGTGGGCTCCTTCGCATCACGCATCGGCGGAGAGGTGGGCGCACCGCCCTGAGATTGCAGATCCGTGCCCACGGACCAGATCCAGCCGTGACGGATGTCGTAATGCAGCGGCGCAGCGGAAAAAGGATCGAGCGGCACATCGAGCAGATACTTGGGCCGCAGGCTTTCGAGCGTGGGAGGCAGCGTGCGCTGCTCCGCCACGCAGCGGCGCATGGCAAAGAGCGTGAGCACCAGCCCGCCGCGTGCCTTCGCGAGGCCGAGCTTCGCCGGCAGAGAACGATAGCCCGCGAGGCGGGCGGCGGCGTAGGATTCACCGGCCGAGTTTGGCTGGTAGCCCTGCTGATGCAGCGCGGCGGAATCCTCCACGCTGATGAGTCCTGTATTCGCCAGCGGTGCCTGTGCCTCCATTCTCAAGCGGCGAAAATGATCGACGAAGAGCTGCAAGGTGGCGTGTGGCTTGAAGAACAAACGCCCTGGACGCTTTAACTGCGCACCGCCTGGCATCGTATCGAGTGGTTCACCGCTCGCGGGACCAAAGATGAGCTTCTTCTCATGCAGATAAAACGCTCCGAGTGCCTGCACCAGCGTGTCATTCAATGGCAGGCAAATGCTGTACTGCCGCTGATACTGCCGCAGCACTGGCTCAGGCAGTCGAGTTTGCTTCAGAAGCTCCGCCAGCACCTGCGCGGCCTGTTCCTGCGCCTCCAGCGAACGCGAGTAAAAGGACGGCCAAGCCCAGATCTCTTCGAGGCGCTTCGCCAGATCCGCCAGATCGATCGCGGCCACATACGCGGCCTCCTCCTGGCCCAGACGGGCGTGGTAGGCGCTCTCCGCCTGCTTCAAAGCAAACACCACAGGCCACCGCGGATCATTGCCGAGGTCTGCCGCATGCCAGGAGGCGTGCGCCGGATGCCAGTCTGGATCTTCGAGAAGGTCACGCAGATTATCCAGTGCCGCGCCATTGCCCTTGAAGAAGCGGGAAAGCGTGGGCGTGTCCCACATCCACGGCGGTGTGGCGGGCATCGCACCCGCGGGCAATGGCACCACTGCATCCAGGAAGCGCTTCATCTTCTGCGGCATCTTGATCACCGGCGTCTGGTCCGCCACGCGCAGCGGTCGCAGATCATCATCCGCTCCACGTGGCTCATCGTGAAGGTATTGCCAGGCCACAAACACAAAGAGCAGCAGCCCCAAGCTCAGAATGATCAGCGCCGGCCACGAGCCTTCCCGCTCCGGCACCGGCTGTGGACGGCGGACCATGGGCACATACGCCTCGCGTGGCTCGGGTGCCTTGGCTTCGATTTTCGGCTTGGCAGGTTCGGCAGCGGGTGGGGGTGGGGGCGGTGGTAGAGGTGGCAATGGCCGGATCTTTTTCAGATCCTTGGGTGCCTCCTGCCAATCCGTATCCAACTCCCAAGGGGATGGAATACGCTCCTTCCCGCCCATGCCGGGCCGAGGCGGCGCGGCAGAGGATTCAGGCGGGAGGTCGTTTTCCATGAGGTGGCTAGTATGAACGCACCCTCGTGGCCCGGTCAATCTGCCATGCAGAACCCGCACTTGCGCAATCACGCGAACCGGTTACTATCGCCGCCGCCTCCGGGCAAAATGGTGACCGTAGTTCAAAGGTAGAGCCCCAGATTGTGATTCTGGTTGTTGCGGGTTCGAATCCCGTCGGTCACCCCATTTTCCTACTCCACTGAGGCAGCTACACCTCGGACTATCGGCGAAACGCGAAACATGGAACACCTTGAGAGCATCCTCGGCCACTCCTTCCGCGAATTCCGACTCCTAACTGAGGCCCTCACGCATGCGAGCGTGAGCTACGAGTCCCAGCGCTCCGGTCTCGACAACCAGCGCCTCGAATTCCTCGGTGATGCCGTCATCCAGCTCGCCCTCAGCCATGAGCTTTTCGCCCGGCTGCCCGATGCCGACGAAGGCCGCCTCACGAAGGCCCGCGCCCATTTGGTGAGCACCAAATCGCTCGCCCGCCTCGCCAGCGAGATCGGCCTCGGCCCGCACCTCATCATGGGCCGTGGCGAGGAGACGAGCGGCGGCCGCGAGCGGGATTCCACACTCGCTGATGCGCTGGAAGCCATCATCGGGGCCATTTACATCGATGCCGGGCTGGATGCCGCCGCGCAGTTTGTCATCCGTGTGCTCGGCGCTGAGCTCGACCAGCTGGGAAACGGCCTCATCGAGTCCAATCCCAAGGGCGACCTCCAAGAACGCCTCCAGGCCATCAATTCCGAAGCGCCCGCCTACCGCATCATCGGCCAGACCGGCCCTGATCACGCCAAATTCTTCGAAGCTGTCGTCACATGGGGCGGCCGCGAACTCGGCCGTGGAGCCGGAAAAAGCAAAAAAGAGGCGGAAGTGCAGGCTGCTAGCTCCGCCCTCGCCAATCCGGCCTTTGATTCCCTCACTGCCAGCCCCTCGTGAATAACCTGTGAGCAAAAAGACCAACAACTACCAAGAAGCTGCGAGGAACCTCGATAACCCCAAGTTGGAGGCACCTGCTCACAGTCATCCCCATTTTCATTCACAGGCTTGGTGCTCGTGGAACGGCCCATTTTTAGCGATGGAACGCACTTCTTGAGCTTATCCACACCCCTTACGGCTATGGAATGATTTGCCCTTAATTCTTCATCATCATAGAGGATGTGAAGAACCCTCAAACACCCCCTCCGCAGACAGCCTTCATGCATGAAAACGCTCTTTGCCATCTTTCTGCTCTTGGGCACCGCTCTCGTCGCGGCAGATAAGATCCCCCTCCGCATCCAAGCCATCGCACAGATGCTTACGGCCACGCAGCGGATGAAGCTGCTCGATCTGCTCAACAAGGGGCGTGATGACTCGCTGAGATCTCTGCCTGGCGTGGGCGAGACGCGTCTGGATGCCATCAAGAAGGCCCGGCCCTTCAATGACATCACGGAAGTCACCCGCGTGCCCGGCGTGGGCGAGGGGATCTTCATCGACCTCGTGAAGCATGCACAGGCCGGCTTTCCCAAAAAGGCGGCGAAGTAGTAGCGGACAATTTTTTGACAACTCGACGCTGGCATCTTGCAGGCCTCACGCTTCTCTCCGGCCCCAATGAACAGGCACGAAGAGCCATCGAACCAGATGACACGCCGCGATTGGCTGCGGCGCAGTCTTGCCATGATGCCGCTGGGACTCGCTGGATGCGCTGGTGGCGGACTCATGAGTCCCTCGGCACGCAAAGTGGGAGCGCAGTGGGAGTTTCGGAACCGCTTCATGGCCTCAGGAGCGTATCTCCGCTACCGTGCCCATGCCGCGCATGGTCGCCCTTGGACGCAGCGCTACGAGCAGGCCTACCGTGCCTACCGTGGCGATCCTCGGGTGGGCTATGCGGTGAAGAATCTCGCTACGGGTCGATACCTCGCGGAGTTTCAGGCGGATCGTTTGTTTGTCGGTAGCTCCATGCCAAAGCCAGCCGTGGCGGCCGTCTTGCTCGAGCGGGCGCAGGGAAATCTCAGCCGTGAGGAATTCCAGCACATCGTGCACGCCTGCGATAAGAGCGAGAACAGCTCGTGGTTCTACCTGCTCTCCCGCATCGGTCCGTATGACGAGCATCACTTCCTTTCCAAGTATTCGCTGCCGAATGTGGCCATCCGCGAGAATGTGCTCTCACCGCGCTTCTATGCCGAATTTTACGAGCGCTGCGTGAACTACCGCCTCGATCATGGCTGCGAATTGCTCCTCGAAGCCATGCGCCGCGATCAATACGGCCTCGGCCGCTGGGTGCTGCCCGCCAGCATCACCTACATCGGTGGAAAAACCGGCAACTACGGCGAGTGGGACCACGAATCCCTCTTTTTCTATTATGGCAGCACGCCCTACGCCATCGTCCTCTTCACCCGCGGGCATTTTGCGCCTCCAGGGCAGGATTGGAAGCTCGGTGCCATGATGGGCGGCCTCTTCCGCGATTACTGCGCCTGATTTTATGCCGCGTGGAAAGTCCAAAGCCTTTGCCAACATCCGTGCGGAGGTCTTGCGCCTCGTCGCCCTCATCCCGTCGGGGAAATTCACCACCTACGGCAGCATCGCCATCCACATGAATGTGATGGCACGTCACGTCGCCTTCGTGCTCGCTCGATTGACCGAGGAAGAATCCGCCTTACTGCCCTGGCAGCGTGTCGTCTCCGCTGATGCCCGCCTCAGCCCAAACATGGATGCTGCCCTCTCCCGCAAGCAACGCCGCCTGCTCAAAGCAGAAGGCTTGTGCATCGACAAAGCGGGTTACATCCAGGATGCCGATGATCACTTCCACAACCTAGGCGTGCGCAGAAACATCCGCTGGAGCGAGGTCGAGTAGCGCTTCAAATCAGGCCGCAGGTGCTGCCGAAGTCGTTTCCGGCTTCTTCTCCTTCCAGGTGCTCTGGATGTAGATCTCGCGGAGGGTCTTGAAGTCGATCTGCGTAGGGCTGTCGGTCATCATATCGCTGCCCTTGTTGTTCTTCGGGAAGGCGATGACTTCGCGGATGCTGTCCTCACCGCTGACGAGCATGGCGATGCGGTCGAGACCGAGCGCGAGACCACCGTGCGGAGGCGCACCGAAACGGAAGGCGTCGAGGATGTGGCCGAATTTGTGCGCTTGTTCTTCCTCGGTGACGCCGAGGACGCTGAAGAGCTTGGCCTGCAGATCCTTTTCGTGGATTCGGATGGAGCCGCCGCCGAGTTCGTAGCCGTTCAAGACGACGTCGTAGGCTTCGGCGCGGACTTTGGCATATTCACCGGCTTCCATGAGCGGGATGTCTTCCGTCTTCGGACGGGTGAAGGGATGGTGAACGGCCACCCAGCTCTGCGATTCGGCATCGTGAGCGAGCAGCGGGAAATCGACGACCCACAGGAAGTTCAGCGCATTGCTGCCTTTGGTGAGCTGCATCATATTCGCGATCTCGACACGCACGCGGCCGAGGATGTCGCAGGCTTCCTGCCAGGTGCCGGCGTAGAAGAAGATGAGGTCGTTTTCGACGACGCCGAGCTTGGCGATGAGCGCCTTTTGCTCGTCCTCGCTGAAGAATTTCCACAGCGGGGATTTGTATTCGAGCACGCCGTTCGCATCACGCTCGACTTTGATGAAGGCGAGCTGCTTCACCTTCATGCCGGCCTGTGTGGCGATCTCGTTGAGACGGATCATCTGGCCGGTGGTGATGCCGGCGAAGCCCTTGGCGTTGATGGCACGCACGACGCCGCCGTTTTCGATGGTGCTGCGGAAGATTTTGAAGCCGCTGTTCGCGAACACATCGGCCATATCGACGATCTCGTTGCCGTAGCGGGTGTCTGGCTTGTCGGAGCCGTAGCGGTCCATGGCTTCCTGATAAGTCATGCGCGGGAAGGGCGACGGGATGTCGCGTCCGGTGCCGGCTTTGAACATGCTGACGAGCAGGCCTTCGACGAGGTTCAAGATGTCGTCGCGCTGGATGAAGCTGGCTTCGATGTCGATCTGCGTGAACTCGGGCTGGCGGTCTGCACGAAGGTCTTCATCGCGAAAGCAGCGGGCGATTTGGAAGTAACGCTCCAGGCCTGCGACCATCATGAGCTGCTTGTACTGCTGCGGAGCCTGCGGCAGGGCGTAAAACTTGCCGGGGTTCAAACGAGCGGGGACGAGGAAGTCGCGGGCACCTTCGGGCGTCGGGTTGCTGAGGATCGGCGTTTCGACCTCGATGAAGCCAGCGGCGTCGAGGTAGTTGCGGGCGGAATTGGTGATCTTATGCCGCGTGCGGATGTTTTTGCTCATGCGCTCGCGGCGCAGGTCGAGGTAGCGGTATTTCATCCGCATGTCCTCGTTGGAAAGCTCGCGGTCGAGCTGGAAGGGCAGCACGTCGGCCTTGTTGAGCACTTTGCATTCGGTGGCGACGATTTCGACCTCGCCGGTGGGCAGCTTGGCGTTTTCAGTGCCGGTGAGACGGGCGGAAACCTTGCCGGTGATCTGCAAAACGTCTTCGTCACGCAGTTCATGGCTCTGAGCAGCGAGCGCGGCGTTTTCTTCCGGGCGGAATACGACCTGCGTGAGGCCCTCGCGGTCGCGCAGGTCGATGAAGATGACGCCGCCGTGGTCGCGGGCCGAATTCACCCAGCCACAGAGCGTGACGTTCTGGCCGATGTGCTCTTTGCGGACGGCGTTGCAGTGGAGGGTGCGGTAGGCGTTGGGGATCATAATAACGGGCGGGAAAAAGGGCGCGTAGAGTCGGCACATTCGGCCCGGGCGCAAGGGAGAAGGCGGCTTGCCGGGCCGGGCCATTTTTTCCTCGCATCCGCAGGGGGGCATCCCTTAGAGTCACGCACACCCCCGAAACCTTTCCGCATGGCACGCCGCGCTCAGTCCAGCATTTCCCTCACGCATCTTCTTGGTCTTGTCATGATCCTCGCCGTGCTTGGTGGGGGCGGATACATGCTGCTGCACCGCACGAGTGACCCGATGACGGGCGTCACGGAGCTGATGACCTCCGAGTTTCTCGAAAACGCCACCGCGCTGAGCGGAAACATCTATAAGGTCGAAGGCCTCGTGGATGACCGCCTCGATAGCGGCTGGCGGCAGGCCGATGGGCGGCTCTTCAGCGTCCAGGTGAGCGATGGCAGTGGAAATACCTTTTTGCCGGTGTGGGTGCCGCCTGACTACGAAGGGGCCAACATCCAGCGTGGCCAGCGCTACACCTTCAAAGTCCGTGTCCAAGAAAACGGCGTCCTCGAAGTGCTCGAACTCCTCAAAGTCTAACCCGTGACCGTCATGAAACCCGCGTTCCGCCTCCTCGCCCTCGCTGCTGCCTGCCCGCTGGCGCTTTGCCATGCCCAAGTGCTCCCCGGCCCCGCTCCGGCCGGTGCCATGCAGCCTGCCGCACCCACGACGACGACCTCGAACAACAACTACAACATGGTCCCCGGCAGCGCGGCGGACCGCCAGACGGACACGCAGACCGGCCTCACGAACATGCCGATGGGCGATCCCGGCAGTGAGAACGTGGCCTTCAATGGCAAGCTCTGGAATGTCACCAACAACCGCCTCATGCGGTCCCGCTTTGAGACCTACCTCACCACGCCGGAGGCCATCTCCGCTGAGGATCAAGCCTACCGGGACATCATGGCGCAGATGATGCAGCTCCTGGCGCCGACAAACAAACCCGGCCCCGAGCCGATGAAGGCCTTCGCGCTGCTTCCCGAGGCTGCTACCTTCAAAATCGACGGCGGCCTGTGCAATTCCATCGCCAATGCCATCTGGGATGTGTGGCTCTCCCAGCGCAAACAGGGCAATCTCAAGTCCGCGAACGTCGCCATGGATGAGCGTCGTCGGCAGCTCGAATGGAATGCGCAGATGAGCAATGAAAACACCAAGTCCGCTAAGGTGGCCTCCTCCGAAAAAGGTGCTCAGGCCAAGGCGGATGCGAAGGCGCAAGCAGATGGGGCCACCTTTGGTCGCACCAGCGGTTACATCAAAGGCATCGCCGAGATCGAGGCCCGCAAAAAGATGAATGAGGCCGCCACCGGCCTCTCCGAGGTCTCCAGCAAGATCCAGTTCCAGGCGCTCATTGTTCAGATGTTCCTCCAGCGCCGCTTTGAACACGCCGTCATCGCCTGCCGCTTCTATCCGAACCTCTTCAAGGACGGCGATAGCATCCTCCAGCTCGACAAGGACGCTGATCTGCAAAAAGCCCTCTCCGGCTCCTTCGGCGTGCCGCCCACCGTTACGATGATCGACGGCCTTTCTTTGGAGGCCATGCGCACCGTGGACGAATCCCTCGTCTCCTTTGAAAACCTCGTCGCTCGCACGGACATCGACAGCGCCAGCAATCGCCTCCTCGAGGCCTTCGGCGTCGGCGAGTATCTGCCCCGCGTGCGCCGCCTGCCGATGAAGGAAAAGAGCAAGGTGCTCGATTTCGTGCGCAAGAAGAACAAGCTCCTCGGCTTCCTCGAAATGAGAGACTTCGCCGAGGCGGAAAAGACCGTGTTGGAGCTCAAAAGCGAGGCGCAGGACTTTGAATACGCCAAACCACTCGCCGCCATCAACACGGCGAAGTCCGTCAGCTCCCTTCACATCAGCAAGGCCCGCATGGCCATGGCCACGAAGGACACCAAGACCCTCGAAACCGAGATGAAGGCCGCCACCGAGATCTGGCCCACGAACCCCGACCTCGCCAATTTCAGCGGCGAGCTCGTCAAAGGCAGCGACATGAAATCCCAGGGCATCATGGAGTTTGACCGCCTCCTCAGCCAGAAAGGCTACCGGCAGATTTTCGATAACAAACTCCAGCTCGCCATTGCCGTGCAGGGTGATGCCGCTCGCGAGAAGCAGCTCGAAAAAGTGCTCAACGACATGGGCCGCGTCGAGATCGTCATGGGCGGAGCCAAAGAACTCGCCGCCACCAGCCCCGCCGCCGCGTGGGAGAAGGTGGAAAAGGAAGCGAAGCTCTTCCCCGATGACAATGCTCTCAGCAAGCTCCGCGCCGATCTCGGCATCCAGGCCAGCGAATTCGTCACCGCCATCGAACGCGGCCGCCAGCATGAGGAGAAGAAGCAGACCGGCTCCGCCCTCGCCTGGTATCTAAAAGCCAAGCGCATGCATCCGCCCAGCGAACTCGCCCAGGCCGGCATCAAACGCCTCGTCACCGCCGTCCGTGCCGGCGATCAGCCGCCTGAGCCCGCCGTGCCTTCCTCACTAGAGGAGAAGTGATCGATGGAGGCATGCGAGAGGTTCGGTTGCCTTTCGCTCACTCGTTTTGGCCGCAGAGGGGCAAAAGAGCAGAGGAGGCCAAGGTTTCCTTCTGTTTTCATCTGAATAAATGAAGCGACAAACAGCTTGGAAAAACTCCCTCAGATTCAGAGCGGCTCTCAGATTAGTTTCTGAAGAATCTGCGGGCAGCTCTGAATCTGAGGGAGTTTAATCTCTGTCCCTCAATCGAGCCGCCAAGAGTTCCAGTGCTCTGCGTCCTCTGCCTCTTTGCCCCTCTGCGGCAAACCCTTTGGCAGGTGCAGCGTGGTAGCCGTGTGAAATGCGGTCAGGTGTGAGGATGGCGAACCACCAAAACCGAACCCAATTTTTCTACCTCTAATCTTTCTACCAAACGGCCTTGGGCCAATGAAACCCTCCAGTGTTTCATCAAGCCCATGCGGCAGGCATTGACGGCGGAGGTCGTCTTCCGCTAAAACCGCCGCATCGCCATGAAATACGTCCTCGCCCTCGATCAGGGCACCACCAGCTCACGCAGCATCCTCTTTGATCACGACGGCAAAGTCGTCGCCGTCGCGCAGAAGGAGTTCCCGCAGATCTTCCCCAAGCCCGGCTGGGTGGAGCATGATCCGCAGGCCATCTGGGAAACCCAGCTCGCCACCGCTCGCGAGGTGCTCGTGAAGGCCAAAGCCACCGCCGCCGATGTCGCCGCCATCGGCATCACCAATCAGCGCGAGACCACCGTCGTCTGGGATCGCGAAACCGGCTGGCCCGTCGGCAATGCCATCGTCTGGCAGGACCGCCGCACCGCGCCGATGTGCGATGCCCTGCGCAAAAAGAAGCTCGACCGCCTCATCACCCAAAAGACCGGCCTCGTCGTCGATGCCTACTTCTCTGCCACGAAGGTCCAGTGGATCCTGCAAAACGTCAAAGGGGCCAAACAGCTCGCTGCCAAGGGCCGCCTCGCCTTTGGCACCATCGACAGTTGGCTGCTTTGGAACCTCACCGCCGGCCAGGTGCATGCCACCGATGTCTCCAATGCCTCCCGCACCATGCTTTTCGACATTCGCCAAGGTCGCTGGGATGAAAAACTGCTCAGCCTCTTCGGCGTGCCCGCCTCCATGCTGCCCGAGGTGCGGGACTCCAGCGGTCTCTTCGGCCACACCACGCTCCTCGGCGGCTCCATTCCCATCACCGGCATCGCCGGCGATCAACAGGCCGCGCTCTTCGGCCAGGTCTGCGTGCAGCCCGGCATGGTCAAGAACACCTACGGCACCGGTTGCTTCATGCTCATGAACACCGGCTCCAAACCCATCGCCTCGAAGAACAAACTCCTCACCACCATCGCCTGGCGCATCGGCGGCAAGATGGAGTATGCGCTCGAAGGCAGCGTCTTCATCGCTGGGGCCGTCGTGCAGTGGCTGCGGGATGGTCTCGGCATCATCCAAAGCTCCGCCGAGGTCGAAACGCTCGCCGCCAGCGTGCCGGATACCGGTGGCGTCTATCTCGTGCCCGCCTTCGCTGGTCTCGGGGCTCCGCATTGGGACGCGTATGCTCGCGGCACCCTCGTCGGCCTCACCCGAGGCACCACCCGCGCCCACATCGCCCGTGCCGCCCTCGAAGCCATTGCCCTTCAGGTGGCCGACATCCTCCACGCCATGCAGGCTGATTCCGGCATCAAACTGAAGGAACTCCGCGTCGATGGCGGTGCCTCCCTGAACAACCTCCTCATGCAGATGCAGGCCGATCTCCTCGGCGTCCCCGTCGTCCGTCCGAAGGTCAACGAAACCACCGCCCTCGGTGCTGCCTGCCTCGCTGGTCTCGCCACCGGCTTCTGGAAAAACCAGACCGACATCGCCAAGCACTGGAAGTCCGATCAAAAATTCACCCCCAAACTTAAACCCACCCTCCGCACCCAAAAAAACGCCACCTGGCAGCGAGCGCTCGAACGAGCGAAGGCGTGGGAGGTGTGACCTGATTCACCGCATGTCCGTTTTCGAATGCATTCACAGATGGTTTCGTCGCCGCCGCTACTACGTAGGGCAGCATCTTGCACGATTTATCGCCTTCGATGTGCGGCGTGAAGTGGAAGTTCTGGACACTTCCAGGATCGATGAAGGCTTCATCACGGCCAAAGTGCGCACGGTGAATCTGCTTTATGTGTCCAAGGGTCTTGTTGAAGCACCCGAGTTCGAGTCACCACGGGAGATCGCTATCGCAGAGCTGTGGCAATGGAGCGGCAAGCCTTGGGGTGGAATGCCTGATGGAACATCACTCGTTGCTTCCAAACGAGATGAAGGAACTGGGTGACTGACACCCGCCATTTTGGTTCTGGTCTGAATCAGCCGTGTGCTTAACCCGAAGACTCCCCGCTTCCCTCCGGCGAAATCGTTGTATCATCGCTGCATGAGCACTCAGCCTTCCGTCAAACCCCGCCGCCGGTGGTGGCGATGGGTGATGGTGGTTTTGCTGGGCTTTGGCCTGGCGCTCGCGGGCATCGGCTGGTGGGCGTGGAGGGAGCGGGTGAGGCTGGTGAACCTGCTGCTCGACCGCGTGGTGCCGGAAATCGTCATCGAGGTGAAGTCGATCGAGTTCAAAGGCCATGACGTGGACCTCGGCGAGGTGCGGGCGTGGTGGCGGTCGGATGGGGCGCAGATCGCCGCGATTCAGCGGGCGGAGTGGTCGCCGCACTGGCGTGAGTTGCGGACAGGAAAGCTCGGCAGCATCCAGCTCGAAGGCGTGAAGGTGGACGCGGACCTAGAACGCTTCCGCCAGCTTTCGAGCGGCGGTGGAGGCAATGGCAAACAATGGAGCCTCGATCACATTGAACTCAGAGAGACACCGGTGACCGTTCGTGATGCGGAAGGCCTGCTCTTCTCGGCGAAGATCGAGCCTCGCCTCGAAGGCATCGTGATCGGTGGAGCCTCGCCGCAGGTGCAAAACGCCCGCTTGAAGGCTCGCGACCTCGTATGGCGGGATCATCCCTTGCTGGCGGAGTTGACGCTGAATGCGAAAACCACCGCGCAAGGCATTGAGGTGAGCGAGCTTCAGGCGGCGGAGGCTACCGTGGATGCCGCGTGGTTCGCTTCGAAGGGCGAGAGCAGCTCCGGTGATGCCTGGCCGAATGAGGTGCGGGTGCTTTCGGCCTCGCTGCAAAACGTACGCTTCACTGCGGCGGATCTCGCGGGGCTGAATCTCGGCTTTCGCTTCTCGTGGAAAGGTCGTGAGTTGCTGTGGCAGCGCGGCTCGGAACTGAAGCTCGGTCTGCATGAGCTCGACGTGACGGAATTCCAACTGCGTCCAGCGAGCGGGGAAGGGGAGATCGGCGCGGCGGCGCTTCATGTCGAGGCACGTGGGCTGGAGGCCGTGCTCAAATCCAAGCTCACGCAGCCTCGCGTGCGCTGGACGCAGGCTTTGGAAGATGCGCTGCTGAAGGACGGCGGTTCATCCGGCGGACGGAAGATTCTAATCGGCTCGCTGAGTTTGGAGCAAGGGGATGTGGCTTTTGAGGCGACGAAGAAGCTGCCAGTCCAGGGTTCGTTCCAAATCGCCGCCGAGCTGCGGGAGGTCGATTCGAGCCTTCACTCGGCGCAGAAGCAGCACATCACGATTTCGGAACTTCAAACGGCCTGGCAGGCTTTTGAGCCGTTTTTGCAGATGAAGGCGCTGAAGGCTGAAATCGTGCCGGATGAGCTTCGTGAGCGTTTTCATATCGACTCACTGCGCCTCGACGAGCCGCGTCTCACGCTGAATCCAGAGAACGGTCCGTGGTTTGAAAAAATCACCGCCGCCGCGGAACCTGCGATGAAGGAGCTGCCCTTCTGGAAGCGCCTCGGCTTTGGTTCGCTCGAAATCAGCCAGGCCACCGGCCGCGTGGTGGTGCCGCTGGCGGATCGAGTGGAGGTGGAGACGGCTTTTGAGGTCAAAACGATGGCCAGTGGCCTGCAGCAGCTCGCTGTGCAGGAGGCCCGCGCCATGATTCCCTCGCGGGCGAATGTGCCCGTGTCCTCGCTGAAGGCGGCGGTGGTGGAAACGAAGCTGCCGGAGATGTGGCGTGAGCATCATGTGGAGCGCATCGATCTCTCCGGCGGCCATGTCGATGTGGGCGATGCCTTGATGACCTTGTTTCGCGGACCGGCGGAGATCGTGGAGGAGAAGGCGCAGGCCGTGGCGCAGCGCTGGCATGCGGGCGAAATGAAGATCAGCGACTTCGGTGTGACGCTGGAGGAGATCGCGCCGCAATTTCCGCCGGTGCATTTCAATCTGAACTTCGCCGCGAAGGACACGCCGCTCGATCTCGAAGGCCTCGCGGAGAATGTGGAGCCGCAGCGTATCATCTTGAAAAACCTGCGCATCCCCTCGCCCCATCGTCCGCTGAATGCCGTGGCGGAGATGACGGAGATCCGCGTGCATTACACGCTCGACGGCCTTCTTCATCGCGTCATCGACCGCGTGGAGATCCTCGCGCCCACGCTCTTCGTCGGTGAGGATCTGTTTTGGTATGTGGAGAACTACCGCAAGTTCATGAAGGGCGAGCCGGAGCTGGCGGACACCTTTGTGGGCCCCGTGCAGCCACCGAAACCGGAAGCTCCCGGTTGGCGTGTGGATACCCTCGCGGTAAGTGATGGCCGCCTGGCCATCGCACCAAAAGGCGTGCCCATCCGCGGTCTCGGCGAGCCGTTCCCCTTCAGCTTCAGCACGAGGCTGGAAAGCGGCGAGCTCCAGGCCGAGCTGCAAATCCCGCAGGAGGATCGCGAGCTGGCCAACCTGAAGCTCAAATTCACCAACCTCCGTGGCAAGGTGAGCTTCAACCTGCCGATGCGGGACCGGGACAATAACGTCGTCGAGGTCTTCCAGGCCGACCGCATCCAGTGGAAGAACCTCCATGCCGACAACACGCACCTCAGCATCACCTACGACCGCAACGGCATCTACGGCAGCTTTTACGGCAAGGCCTATGCCGGCGATGTGAACGGTGCCTTCAACATCTACCTCGACGACAGCTACACCTGGGACGGCTGGATCGCCGCCACCAAGATCAACAGCGGCCCGGTCACCAAGCTGCTCTTCCCCGAGTACTTCACGATTGATGGCACCGTCACCGGCAAGATCGTGGCTACTGGCGATGGCGATGAGCTTTACCAAGGCGATGCCGAATTCCTCAACGACGGCCACGGCCGCTTCGAGATCGCCGCACTGAATGATCTCATCAACGAACTGCCCAAACCCATGCGTGGCGACATGGCCGATCAAATCCGCCGCATCGGGCTGGAAACGCTGCGTGACTTCGACTATGACAGCGTCGATGGCAAAGCACGCTTCTACGGGCGGGAGGGCCGCGGTCACCTGCGGTTCAAAGGTCCGGACGGCAAGCGCACCATCGAGATCAACGTCTATGACCATCGACTCGCGGCCAGAAAGAATCCTTAGCCTCACGCTTCTCGTCGCGTGCGGCCTTCTCGCGGCCTGCAAGCAGATGCCGGAGGTGCCCATCACCACGCCGAAGCCACTCGAGGTGAACCTCAACATGCGCCTCGACGTGTATCAATACCGTGGCGATGAGCCCGCCGACAAAGAAGCGGGCAAGGCGCTCGACGAGGCGAACACCCGCATGCGCAACCGCATGGCCGAGATCTTCAATTTCAAAGCCAACGAGCTTGTCGGCGAGAACCACCGCGGCCTGCTTGACATCCGCCAAGTGCCCGCCGGCAAGTGGGGCGAGGATGTGAAGAAGCAGGTGAGCGCCGAAAACGAGGATCGCATGCTCCTCATGCGCCAGAAGGCCAAGGACTCCGGCCGTGCCCTTCAAGAAGTGCAGGACGAGCAATGGAAGATCCGCACTCGTCAGGCCAACGCCAAAGAATGGATCGAAGTCCCCGGCAAGAACCCCGGCACCTTCCAATGGATCCGCGCCGGCGAAACCACCGCTGAGCCGGAGAAATCGGCCGAAGAACCTGCGAAGGAAGCGGACAAGCCCGTCGAGGCGAAGCCGGTGCCTTAGCGGTAACTATGACGTTGAAGACGATTCCCCAAGGATTCGACAATACCCGTGGGTGAAGACTCGCGGCAGCGTTCTGGAGTGCGCCGGGCCTCCGGCGCTTTCGAGCGCCCACAGGCCTGCGAAAAGCTCCAGAGGACTGGAGCACTCCAGGACGCTGCCGCGATTTCGTATGCCCGACTGCATGGTTACGGTTTAGACTTCAGGCGAAAGAACCCGCCTTGGAGTCGCTTCTTCGTTCTCATGCGAACCCTGCTTTGCGCCGCTCTCTTCTCCTGCGCCTGCCTCCATGGCCGTGACATTCATGTCGGCAAAGATGCACCGACGATTCATCACGCGATTAAAGTGGCGGTGGCGGGTGACACGATCCATCTGGAGCCGAAGGTGTATCGTGACTATGCAGGCTTTTACGGCAAGAAAGGTGAGCCGGGCAAGCCGATCACGCTCGATGGACATGGGGCAACGCTGGAGGGAAGCGATCCGCTTGATCCGGCGAAGTGGCGTGAGGTTTCGCCGGGGTTGTTTGCGAATGACGATCTACTGCCGGGGCTGAGCGATGCGGCGATTGGCAGATGGTTTTTTCTCTTTGATGGCAAAATGCAGCTCATGGGCCGCACATCGAAGGGTCGAAGTGCTGCGCTGAAAAAGCCAGAGGAGCTTCAACATGGGGAGTGGACCTTTGTGAAGGACCCAAGCCGCGAGAAACCACCATCAAAGGCCATTTACGGCACCTTCTTCATCAAGCTGGCCCAGAGCCAGAAGCTCGTGAACGTCTCCGCGCCGATGCGCAGCGCGGGCGTGCAGTTCGGAGGTGACAATGCGCACCTCGTCATCAAGAACATCACCGCCACGCATCCCTACAACGACGGCTTCAACATCCACGGCGACTGCCGAGACGTGGTCTTCGAAAACATCCGCGCTATCGAATGTGGCGACGATGGCATCAGTGCGCATGAATCAGCGCAGTATCGCGTGGATGGCTTTGTGAGCATCGGCAACAGCACGGGCATTTGCGATACGGGCACGGCGCAGACGAGCTATCACCGCGTCTTCATCGCAGCCTGCCACGCGTTCGACCTGTATTTCCTCGATGATGGTCGCTACCGGCTCACGAATGCGCTGGTGCTCTCCCAAGCACAAAATCCTTTCAGCGTGACCGGCCGTGAGGATAAGCACTGCGAGCTGGAAATGGACAACGTGCTCTTCCGGCGGCTCGCGGAACCCAAAACGGGCCTCATCGCGAAAACAGCCGTCGTGCGGGCGAAACGGCTCACAATGGAAAACATCACGTTGGATGCTCGCGGTGAATTTCAGAGTGAAGGAGCCGCTGAAGGGGCTAAAATCCTCGAATCATTCGGCGAGGAGATGCGGCAGGAGGTTTTCACTCGTCGCGGCTTTCCATTGCCACGCTGAGGAGTTCCGCCAGCTCACGCAGTACGGTGGTGGCATACGTTCCGCGTGGCAGATCAAAGCTGAACTGCAAATCACCGCCCGGCAAAGCGATGAGAGCGGGATTCAGCGGACGCAGCCGCATCACACGCCGCTCTTGGCGCAGCCCGGCGGCTTCCAGGCCAGCGGTGAGTTCTGGAAAGCGTGCCGCCACCTCCAGCTCAAGCGCATGCACTTCATCAGCGCTGTGTAGCTCGCCACTGCCCCAGAGCGGCGCGGTGAGCTCCACCTTGCCCTCGGTGAAGCGTTGCGGCTCATCGCCACGCTGATTGCTGATCAGCAGCAGCGTGCCGTTGTCAGGAAAGCCATACACCTCACCCGGCAAGGCACGATCCCAGGTGCCGCGCTCCATTCGCTCCGCCACGACCGCATTGAAAAGATGGCTGCGCACACTGGAAAGCAGCAGGCCACGCAGCAGACGATCCCCCGGCGTGAACTCACCGCGAAACATGGCGAGCGCCTTTTCCACATTGCGTCCTTCGTGGCCGAAACGCTGGCTGCCGAAGAGGTTTGGCACGCCATCGAGCACGATCTTTTGCCATCGCTGCTCGGCTGCCGCGAGGTCAAAGCTCGGCTCACGCAGTCGAATGGTGAAGCGATTGCCGAAATGAATGCCACGCCGCAGCTTGCGGGTGTTTCGGGTGATGCGCAGCACACGCAGGCCTTCCGATTCGAGTGCCGCAGGCTCTGGCGAGGGCTGCCCCGGCATGTGCAGGCTGAACCACTGCCGCGTCACCGCCTGCCGGTCCTTCAATCCGCAATGACTCACCAGCCTCCGGCGCAGCCCGAGCGCATCCGCCAGCCGTGCTCCTGCTGTATTACTATCCAGATCACGCTTCTCCACCCACACGAGGCAGTGCTCACCTTCGCCCGAGGGCTCAAAGCCCAGCAACTCCTCCACGATGAAGTCCTCTGGCTGCACCTTGAATCGTGCGCCGCCGAGCGGACCTCCATGCCGGTAAGGCGGTTCGATTGAATCCATTTCCATGAGCCCTCACCTTACCCTCACGGACGGATGAAGCTACTTCCCAAACATCGCGTGCTCCTTGTTTCCGCCGCTGAGGACGTAGGCGAGGAGGTCGAGGATCTCGTCTTTCTTGAGCATGGCGAGGAGCATCGGGGGCATGGGGGAGACTTTGCTGAGCTCAATGCTCTTCACTTCTTTGCGATCGACGTTCACGCGTTGATTCGGGTCGGTGAGGTCGGTGTTGAGGGTGACGCCGTCGCCGCTGAGGTTCACCACGACGCCGGTCATGATGCTGCCGTCGTTTTTGGTGACGACGATGGGGGCGAACTGCTCGTTGATGACGTTGCTGGGGTTGATGATTTGGTCGAGCAGGTCGTGCGGGCTGTAGCGTCCACCTGCGCCGGTCAAATCGGGGCCAGTCATGCCGCCAGCGTTGCCGAAGCGGTGGCAGGTGTAGCAGGCGGCGGCGCTGAACATCTTGCGGCCATTGTCATAGCTGCGGCCTTTCATGCCTGTCTTGGCGGCGGCGCTGAGTTCATCGAGCGTCCACATCGTCGGCGTGCGGCCCACGAACATGGCGCCGACGTTTTCGATGGCGGATTTCACCTCGGGCTTCTTGGCGATGAGTTCGGCGAACTGCGCGGTCTCTTCCGGCGTAAAGGTGGCGAGGCTGTCTTTGCGGATGAAGTCGATGAAGATGGCGAAGCTGCTGCCACCTTTGTAGTTCGCGGCTTTGAGGAAGAACTCGAGCTGCTGCTGGCGCAGTTCAGGCGTCCAACCGGCTTTGAGGAAGCGCAGACTGCGAGCGTATTCGACCTGCGGCTCCTGGCTCTCGGCAGCAGCGATGAGCGCCATGCCTTTCGCGGCGGCATTCGGTGCCTGGAGGTAGGCCAGCGTTTCGGTGAGCAGCCAGTTGAGCTCAAAGTTGTCGGCGGGATAGGCGGGATCGAGTTTCGCGATGATCGCGGTGACGGTAGCGTCGTCCGGATTGCCAAAGCGGTGCAACACGATCTCCGTGAGGCGCACGTAGGCGAGGCGTTGCTCGGGCGTGAGCTTGGTGAAGTCGTGTTTGAGCAGCGCGGCGAGGATGGCGTCGCGGGATTTGGAATCGGGCTGATAGGACGGATCGGTCCGATGGGTCGGGCAAACGCCGGTGCGGCGTGTGAGAGCGAGCAAGGCTTCGAGCTGCGCGGTGACATTGGTTTCGGCGAGCGCTTTGCCCTGCCATTCGACGATAGGTTGATGCTCCAGCACGGTGCGAGCGGCAGCGCGGATGTAGCGATCCGTGCTGCTGAGATGCGGCCAGGCGGTGGAGACGGCTTTCGGGTCTTGTTTGCCGTGGAAGGCTTCAAGAGAGCGGCGTGTGTAGCGACCAGACTCTTCTTCACCTATTGATGAAGATCGGACGATGGTCATTGGCGCAGTGCTTTCTTTCCCCGCATAACTCACCCGATACAGCCCGCTCTGCACGCGGCGGCCGCCGATGGTGAAGTACATGTCGCCATCTTTGCCGATGATCGCATCGCTGACGGGCAGCGGGCCGCCGGTGACGAATTCTTCCTTCGTGGCGGTGTAGGTGGAGCCGGAGGGGGTGAGGTGCACGGCGTAGATTTTGCCCCAGCTCCAGTCGAGCACGTAGAAGGCCTCTTGGTATTTCGCGGGGAACTGCGCGCCGTAGCCAAAGGTGGTGCCGGTGGGCGAGCCGGGGCCGATGTTCAGCGTGGCGGGCAGGTTGTCATAGTAAAACTCGGGATACTTGCCTGCGCCGTTGCGCCAGCCGTATTCGCCGCCGCTGACGACGTGATTGATGCGTGTGGGGCGATACCACGACGTGTTGAAGTCATACTCCATGTCGGCGTCGTAGGTGAAGAGTTCGCCGTCGCGATTCACGCCGCCGTCGAAGATGTTGCGGAAGCCGCTGGCGAAGATTTCCATGTTCTTCCCCTCGGGATCGAGGCGGTAAATGATGCCGCCAGGAGCCATGACGTGGCGATTGTGGCCGCGACCATCCGGCATGCGAGCGAGGAGATGATCATCGCCCCAAAGCTTCGCGACGGGCGATGTGGCGGGCGTTCCGGCGACAGGGCCTTCTTTGAGCACGGCGTTGTTGCCGGTGATGAGGTAGAGGCCTTTGCCATCGGGTGTCTTCAAAATGGCGTGGACGCCGTGGTCGCTGCTGGCGTCGAATTCACGCAGCATCTCGACCTTGTCC
The DNA here is from genome assembly GCA_044370285.1 of Prosthecobacter sp. Classification (GTDB taxonomy): domain Bacteria; phylum Verrucomicrobiota; class Verrucomicrobiia; order Verrucomicrobiales; family Verrucomicrobiaceae; genus Prosthecobacter. The sequence goes on along the minus strand of JBILVU010000039.1, from coordinate 10,221 downwards.
GGAATGTCGTCGCTGTTGCTGTCGGTGATGCGGTAGAGGCCGCTGGGAATCTTTTTCTCGTAATCGTTCACGCCGACATAAAGCGCTCCGAAGGCAAAGAGCATGCCGTTCACGCCACGGATGTCGGTGGGCAGCTTTTGCACGTCAGCAGGCTTCAGCGGCTGGCCTGCGGCAGGTGCGGCGAAGCGATAGAGGCCGCCGTATTGATCGCTGGCGTAGATGCGGCCTTGGTCGTCGGAGCAAAGATTAACCCATGAGCCCTGCTCACCGCCGGGCACGCTATAAAGCAGCTCCACCTTGAAGTCCGGCAGCGTTTTGATGTTTGTCACCGGCGTGGCCACATTCGCACCGATGGCGGGTCCGACGGCTTGCGGGCGATTCGCCTTCTTTTTGGCTTTCTCGGCGTCTTTGCCCTTCGCGGGACCTTTGGGTGCCGCAGGAGCCTTCGCTTTGCCTTTACCTTTGCCGGGCGCTTTGGCTTCGATGATCTGCGCATCGCTCGGAATCGCGGACTTCTCAAACGACACCACACTGCCCTCGGGCAGCTCCTTGAGCATCACGTCCTTGATGTGGACCTCCATGGCGGGACCGCGATGAATCTGGAAGGCGATCAATCCCTCCAGCGAGCGTTTCGCCAACTCGAAGTCGAGCAAGTCGATCGTCAGCTGGCCGTCGATCTTGTGAATGAGGTGATTTCCCTGCGCGATGACGGTGTACTCATGCCACTCGGCGATATCGACCTTCACCGGCTCATGCTCGCTGGCGAGCCAGCGCTTCGCCTCAGGGTCAATGACGACGCCCTGACCATTTTGCACGATGATTCCGCGACCACGCTCTTCATAGACCATCGCGTTGTTGGGATGGGCGGGATGAATATCACATTGATAGCCGCCGATGGACCACTTGCCGTTCTCCGGCAATTCCTTGCTGCGGTATTGGATGCCTGTGTTGTTGCCCTTCTGGCGGATTTTGGCCTTCAGCTCGAAATTTTTGACCTTCCCGCCGCGCCAGATGAGAAACTGATTATACGCGAGCTGCTCCGGCCCCGTCGTGGTGCCGACGATCTCGCCATTCTCGACCTTCCACAGCTCCGGATTGCCATCCCAGCCGGTGAGGTCTTTGCCGTTGAAGAGCGGTTTGAAGCCGTCCTGCGCGGAGACAGCAGAAAAGGCAAGGAGTGAGAGGAAGACGATTCGTTTCATGGTTGGTCGCGTGGTTAAACGCGACGCTCACACAAAACATGCCAGCAAAAGCTGTGTCGGATCTGGCAATCCGCTGCCTCAAGGCCTGCCCGTCACCTCGCGGAGGAATTTCCACAGCTCGAGCGTCGGCGGATCATCCGCGCCGCCGAGGTCGCTGCTGATGGTGCCGTGGGTTTTGCCTTCGGCGGCGACGACGCGGGAGGCGATGCTGGCTGCGGTGAGTTTGCCAGCCAGCCAGTGGGCTTGGGCCTTGGTGTCATCGCGAGACGCGACGTGCAGGATGAGGAAGGGCGGGATGTGTTTGTCCTTGGCGATGTGATGCACGGGTGACACTTCGCGTTGACCGGCTTCATCGGTGCCGAAGACGGTTTTGAAGGTCTTGGAGATGCCGTCATCGACATCGTGGATGCGCTTGGGGATGTCGTAGGCGGAGACATCGAGCGGCACGCAGCCTTTGAGGCTCGTCATCGGCACTCCGGCGGCTTTCAGATAACGATCATCGGTGCAAAGAAGCGCCGCGAGATGCGCCCCGGCGGAGTGGCCCATGATGATGAGCGAGTTTGGATCGCCACGATGCTCGGCGGCATGGTCACGCACCCAGCGCACGGATTGGGCGAGATCGGCCATGATGTCCTTCACCGTCACGGCGGGCACGAGGCGGTAGTTCACGGACACGAGCACGAATCCTTTGTCCACGAACGCCTGCGGCTTCTGTTGGAGCGAGGCTTTGTCGCCCTTGGACCAACCGCCGCCGTGAATCCACACGATCACCGGATGGTCTTTGCCCTCCGGCGGCGAATACACATCGAGCGATTGCAGCTTGTCCTTCGCCTCGGTGTAAAAGAGGTCACGATGCACCTCCGGCGTGACGGCGAAGGCGGAACTGGCGAACAGCAGGGCGAATAAATAGCGGAGCATCCCGCGTGAAACGTCACGCCTGCACGAAATCACGCATCGCATTCAGCATCACGACCACGGAGCAGGCTCCGGCATCCGGGAAGCCGATGCAGGCCTCGCCGAGCGTCTTCGCACGGCCAAACTGGGCGATCATGGCTTTGCTGGCTTCTTTGCCCGCCTCCGCCGCAGCGGCGATGGCGGTGAGAGCTTCGGGGAGAGGCAGATTCGTGACTTCCTTGGCTTTTTCAGCGGCGGGGACGAGCGCATCGAGCATCGTTTTATCGCCGGGTTTGGCTCCGCCGCGCTTCATGATGCCTTCGGCGGCTGCTTCGAGGAAAAGCGGCAGGTCCGGCGGATCGAAGCGACCCGCCGTGGAGAGCGCTTTGCCGCCAGCACGGAAAAGCGTGCCGAAAATGGCTCCTGAGGCTCCGCCCATGCTCGTCATCATCGCGGTGCCCGTGGTCACAAAAACCTGCTCGACCGTCGTGGGCTCCAATTTCTCCAACTGGACCTTCACGGCTTCCATGCCGCGTTGCATGCCGAGGCCGTGATCGCCATCGCCGAGATCGCGATCAGCCTGGGAGAGCATGGGTTCAGCTGCGATGATGGCATCGGCCACCTTCAGCATCATGAGGCGGACTTGGTTGGGTTTGAGTTCCATGGTCGGTTTTGGTGGAGAGGTGGAGTATGGGAGTGATGGGTTGGAAATGACTCCAAAACGCCATCACTCCATCACAGCGGGCTTACTTCGTGCCAGCGGCCTTGAGGTCGTTGTACATTTGGAAGCCCTGCGCAGGCGTCAGGCCTTCATGCACCACGCCGCGAACGGCCTGCATCATGCTGATCGGCGCGTCGCTCTGGAAGATGTTGCGGCCCATGTCCACGCCGTTTGCGCCCTGCTGGATGGCGTTGTAGCACATCGTCAGCGCATCGAGCTCAGGCAGCTTCTTGCCACCGGCGATCACGATCGGCACGGGGCAGCAGGAGGTCACGGTGTCGAACTCGGTGTCGGTGTAGTAGCACTTCACCACGTTCGCGCCGAGTTCCGCCATGATGCGGGTGGCGAGGCGGAAATACTGCGGCGTGCGAGCCATTGCACGACCCACGGCGGTCACGCCCATGACAGCGATGCCATAACGGCTCGCGGCATCGACGAGGTCGGTGAGGTTTTTCAGGCTCTGGCGCTCGTAAGCGCTGCCGATGAAGACCTGCACGGCGAGCACGCTCGCATTGAGGCGGATGGCTTCTTCGATGTTCAGCGCGGTGGATTCATTGGAGAGCGGCTCGAAGCCGGGGCGGCCAAACTTGGCCTTCTTGCCGTCGATTTCGCCTTCCCACTCTTCGAACTGGCTCACCATCGAGGTGCCGCCCGAAGCGCGGAGGGCGATGGCCTTGCGGGTGGAGGCCGGAATGACACTGCGCTGAATGCCACGTGTGAGCATGAGGCAGTCGGCGTAGGGTTCGAGAGGCAGGATGGTCTGATCGACACGCTCCAGGCCGGTGGTGGGGCCTTGGAAATAGCCGTGGTCAAAAGCGAGCATCACGGTGCGACCATCCTTCGGATTGAAAACCTGGCTGAGGCGGTTCTTGAGGCCCCAATCGTATTGGTGGGAACCTTTGAGGAAGAAGCCCGGCGTCTCCTGAGGAGTGCTCGTGAAGTATTCTTTTTCCTTTTTGTCAGCAGCGGAGGTGGAGATGTCGGCCATGGTCGTGTGGGATGAGTGAGGGCGCGGATGATGGGCGCAAAAATCCCCGGCGCAAGGACGCAAAACCCTCGATTCGGCCACTCAGGCCCCGCCCGCGATCAGCGGCGGCGGCGGAAACCCAGCACAAACAGCCCCGCGATGGCCAGAACGGCACGGGAAGGCTCGGGGACGATGGTGGTGCCGATGACGTTGAAGAGGAAATTGTCCGCAGAAGTGTCACTCCAACTCGCCCCGGCATCGAAGGATATCTGGGCCATGGTCGTGGCTACTGCCAGGAAGCTGCCGCCACCATCAATCCCGCCGCCGGAATTGCCACTCCATGTGGGATCGTTGCCGCCGCCTGGATTTGAGACGCTCTCGAGCATTTCGAGCACCACCCAGTATTTGGTGCTGGCTGCAAGACTGTAGCCTGCATGGGTGAAGAGCTTGTCTATCGCAAGGCTCTGATTGGCGGTGATGACTTCCGTGGAAAAGTTGGTCAGAAAGCTGCCCACGGCGCCGCTGAGGTCATCGTAGAGGCTGACTTTGAAGCTGTGAGCGATGCTGTCGATGTTGTTCATCTTCAGTGTGAGTCCCGTGATCGTTGCCCCGGATCCCTGCGTCTGGAAATCGGAAGCCAAGCGGATGTCCGTGTCGAAGAGGCTACTCGCGCCTCCATTATTGGACTGCCCCAAAGTGCTGAAGAGCACGGCGGCGGAGGCATTCGCGGCGAAGAGACCTGCGATGGCGGCGGCAAGAGCGAGAGAGCGCATGAACATGTTAAATATTACTTTAGGCCATCCCCATCTTTTTCGGCAATCTCAAATTTCGTCCGAACCGCACTTTTGAGGGCGTTTGGGGAGGATGCGTCTCCTGTTTTTCGTCCTCCTGACCGCCACCACCTTTGCTCAGATGGCCAACCGGCCTCCCGCGCCTATGTGGCTGACCTCGGAGAAGCCCGCACCCCTCACCCGCGAGGTGCGCCACGAGGGGAAACTGCTGAAAGCCGTGCTCTTGACCGCCTCAGACGCGGCGGTGGAGGTTCTCGTCGATGGAAAAGCAGTGGCCAGCATCGCCCCGGCGGAGAGCGCCACGGGCACCGATCTCACGCGGCAGCTCGGCGATGGAAAAGCGCATCAAATCGGTCTCCGCGTGCCCGCGAAGGCCAAGGTGGCCGCCTTGCTCGAACTCAATGGCGACCTCGCCGCGGTGCGCTGGATCGTCACCGATGCCGCTTGGCAAAACGGGGTCGTTTCCGGCTCCACGGACGCTGATCCCTCAAAGAACCCCTTCGACCTCAAAAAGGCCTTCGATGCCTACAACTCCTGGCAGCTCGCCAAACCCGGCTCACAAAACGCCGCCACGGATGCGGCCACGCTGAGCCTGCCGCCCGGTTTCAAGGCCGAGCTGGTCCGCTCCGCGCAGCCGGGGGAGGACTCCTGGGTGGCGATGGCCTTTGACGAGCAGGGTCGCCTTACCCTGGCGAAGGAGAAAAAGGGCCTGCTGCGCCTCACGTTTCTGGGTGATGCGGGCACTCCTGCCCGCACGGAGCCGTCATCGCGGGCAGGAATGCCCGCGTCACTCAAGCGCCAGCAGATCGAGGTGATCGACGACGAGCTGCTCGAATGCCGCGGGCTGCTTTACGCGCACGGCTCCCTGTTCGCGAACGCCAACAACACCAAGGCCCTCTTCCGCCTCACGGACCAAAATGGCGACGGCGCCTTCGACGAGCGAAAAGAGCTTATGCGCACCGGCGGCGGCGTGGGGCACGGGCGTAACCACATCAAGCTCGGCCCCGATGGCGATATCTATGTGGCGCATGGAAACAACGTCCTGCTGCCGGAAGGCATCGCGGCGGATTCGCCGCTGAAAAACTATGCCAACGATCAGCTCATCCCGAATCCATGGGACGGCAGCATGTTCGATGGCAACGTCGAGCTGCCCGCCGGGCACATCCTCCGCGTGAAACCGGATGGCTCCAAGATCACGCTGCTCGCCGGCGGCCTGCGCAACCCGCTCGACATCGCCTTCAACTCACGCGGCGAGCTTTTCACCTTCGACGCCGACATGGAGCGCGATGTCGGCACGCCGTGGTACATGCCGACGCGAGTGCTGCACGTCGTGCCCGGTGCCGATTTCGGCTGGCGTCGCGGCACCGGACGCTTCCCGGCGTGGTATGCGGACACGCTGCCGAGCGTCATCGACATCGGCCTGTCCTCGCCCACCGGCATTTACTTCGGTTACGGCGCGGCGTTTCCAAAGAAATATCAAGAAGCGCTCTACCTGCTCGACTGGAGCTACGGGCGGATCATCGCGGTGCATTTCGGCAAGGTGGTCACACAGGAGGATTTTATCACCGGTCGGCCGCTCAATGTGACGGATGGCTGCATTGGTCCCGACGGGGCGATGTGGTTTATCACCGGCGGCAGAGGGACGCAGAGCGGGCTTTACCGGGTGACCTGCCATGATCGGTCCGATGGGTCCGATCAGACGGATCTTGAGATACCGGAACGCTTCATCGAGCATCAAGAACGCCTCTCACTGGAAAACCGCCCGGTGGCGGAATGGCGTGAGGAAGCGCTGCGAGGTGGCGAAATGCAGGCGCTGCTGGCTTTGGCCCGCATGGGTGAAAAACAAGATCTCGAACCGCTGCTCGATGCGGTGTTGAAAGCCGCTCCGAAGCCTACGCTGGATGCGCTGCGGGTCATCGCCGTGGCCATCGCGAGGCAGGGAGAACCGGCGCAGAAGGACAAACTGGCCGCGTGGGCGGTTTATCCGGCGGATGAGACCTTCTTGAACCGCGAACTCTGCCGCCTGCTGGTCTATTTGAAGTCTCCCACCGTCATCGAGAAGACCATGCCGCTGCTCAAAGCGGCCACGACCTCGGAAGACCTGCTCTTTTATCCCTTCATGCTCCGTTACCTGAAGGATGGCTGGACGCTCGATCAGCGGAAGATCGCCTTCGAGGCTTTGAACAAGGCGGAGAAGATGACGGGAGCCTCGACCTTCTTCAAAGCCATCAGCGATACCCGCAGCGAACTCGCCGCCGCGTTGAAGCCAGATGAAGCCGTGAAGCTCGCCGCAGTGATCAATCCGCCGAAACCGGCGGCGCTTTCACCGCATGCGCTGCCGGGTCACAGCTTCAAAAACTGGACGTTGGCCGATCTGGAGCCACAGCTCGCCAAAATGAACGCGAAGTCCCGCAGTCGCGAAAGCGCCCGCGATGCACTGGTGCGGGCTCAGTGCGTGTTTTGCCATCGCGTGAGCACGGATGCCACGCTGCCCGCCGGTGTCTTCGGGCCGGATCTGGTGCAGGTCTCGGCTCGTTTTGGCCGCAAGGATCTGCTCGATCACATTATGAACCCCTCAAAGTTCATCGACGAGAAATTTCGCCTCGTGACGGTGAAGACGAGCGATGGCAAAACGCACTCTGGCAGCCTCGAAAGCGAGGACGACGAACGTGTCGTGCTCAAACCAAACCCGCTCGCTCCCGACACGGTCGAGATCGGCAAGGCGATGATCCAAGAACGCACCATTTCTGAAGTCTCGCCGATGCCGGCTGGCTTGCTGAATGCGCTCAAGGCCGAGCAGATTCTCGATCTGCTGGCATGGTTCGAGAACGGCGCGAAGTGATGCGGGTTGCGAGGCGGGACTTTCGCGGTTGGTTCGGCGCATGTCCCTCTCGTTTGTTTTGAAGTGTCTCGGCATCGGCGTTGTCAGCGGTCTCATCGCGGCCTTGTGCGGCGTGGGCGGCGGTGTGGTGATGGTGCCGGGCTTCGTGCTGCTGCTTGGCCTGCCGCAAAAGACCGCGGTGGCCACCTCGCTGGCGATCATCATTCCGACCGCGCTCATGGCCACCACGCAAAACGTCCGCGCCGGTCTCGTGAACTGGCAGGTGGCGCTCATCACCGCCATCTCGGCTTCGATCTTGGCCTACTTTGGTGCCAGCTGGCTGAAGTCGATGAGCGATGAACGACTCACGAAGATCTTCGGCGTGCTCTTGATTGTCTTCGGCGTACGGATGCTGTGGGCGGGGAAGGCATAGGACGTAGAGTTTAGCGAATCTTTCTTCCATGCTCCGCCTCATCCTTTCGTCATTCGTCATTCTGGTTTCGTCATTGGCGGCGGAGCCGCATAGCATGCTCCTCGGCACGCAGGCCATCGGCGGGCGGTATCAGTTCACGCAGGACGAGCCGTTGCTGGAGAGTGCGAAGCTGATCGCGGAGCTGGGGTCGGGCATCATGAAGTTCTCGATCTCGAAGCAGGCCTCGTTTGGCAAAACGAAGGCGAATGTGCGCGGGAGCAATCCCGGCCTGAAGACCCTCGCCGAGATCGCGGAGAAGGAGCCGACGCATCGCGCGGTGCTCGACATGCCGTTCACGCACGTTTTCATCTGGGCCTATCCCTTCACCACGCACGGCAGCGCAGGCACCTTCAAGCCCGCAGAGCGCGATTTGGAGTATCGCGAGGTGCATGACCTCGTCGCGCATCTGCTGCGCACTTACAGCGGCAGCGGCAAAAAATTCTACCTCGGCCATTGGGAAGGCGACTGGCATCTGCGACCGCACTTTGACCCGAAACAACCCTTCCCGGAGCACTTTGGCGACAACTTCATCGCCTGGCTCAAGGTCCGCCAGCAGGCCATCGACGACGCGAAGCGCGACACGCCGCATCAAAACGTCGAAGTCTGGCACTACACCGAGGCGAACCTCGTCGAGCCCTTCCTCAAAGGCGGCCAGTGCCTCGCCAACGACATCCTCCCGCAGGTGGACGTCGATTTCGTCAGCTACTCGTGCTACGACAGCCTCCAGCGCGGCATCCGCGATGAACTCCACGCCACGCTGAATCACCTCGAATCGAAGTTGAAGCCAAAGCCCGGCATCTCTGGCAAACGTGTCTTCATCGGCGAATACGGCTTCCCCGCGCGTCGCTACACGCCCGAGGAGCAAAACCGCAAGAGTATCGAGACCATGATCGCCGCGATCGAATGGGGCTGCCCCTTTGTGCTCTACTGGGAACTCTACGACAACGAAGGCACCCCCGATAAACCCGGCGGCTTCTGGCTCATCAACGAAAAGAACGAGAAGCAGCCCATCTGGCACACGCATCAGCGCTATTTCGAGTGGGCGAAGCAGCACATCACCGACTCCCAACAGCGCACCGGCACGCCCATCACCGACACTGAGTTCCGCGCCGCTGCGCTGGAATATCTGCGTCGATGAACCTCGAATCAGGGGCTGCCAGATCTATGACGCTCCGACCATTGGAGGATCGAGCTTCGTGACGATGGCATTGCCACCCTCTGTCACAAGGACAGCCGATTGATTGCACCATCCGTCCTGGCACTCTGCAAAGTGAGCAAAATGGTTGAGAGAATCATGCGCTGTCGTGTTTATATATATGCAATCTATCCAGAATATAGAAATGCCATCACCTCGACCAAACAAACGCAAAGTGGTTTCCCCCGTTCACGATTCCGGCTTCAGCACGCCCAGCCTGGACCGTGCTCTCGCGGTCCTGCGCTGTCTTGGCGGGGCTTCGGGCGGGTTGACGCTTTCGGAGATCGCGGAGCGGCTGGGGCTGTCGGTGAACTTTGTGTATCGCGTCACGCAGTCGCTGGTGGCGCACGGGTATGTGGTGAGGGATGCGGAGAAACGCTTCAGCATCGGGGCGCAGATGCTGGCGCTGTGCCAGCCGGTGGTGGATGATGTGCCTCTGGCGGAGGCCGCCTTGCCTGCGATGCGCTGGCTGAGCGAGCAGACGGGAGAGGCGGCGCATTTGGGCATCATCAGCGGCCATGAGGGCATCGTCCTGGAGCGAGTGATCGGACGGGCGTTGATCAAATTCTATGTGGAGCGCGGCACGCGTTTCCCACTGCACACGAGCGGTCCGGGAAAAGTGATGCTGGCCTTCATGCCGGAGGCGGAGCGGGATGAAGTCATCGCGGGCATGAAGTTCGAGCGCTTTCAGCCATGGACGATTTCGAATCGCAAAGACTTCCTCAAGTGCCTCGAACTGGTGCGGCAGCAAGGCTGGGCCGTGGATGCAGGTGAGCACCTAGAGGGTCACCACTGCCTCGGTGCTCCTATTATCGACGCGGAAGGAAACGCCATCGCCAGCCTGTGGATCTCGGGACCGAGCCAGCGGCTTTCGGAGGAGCGTCTCGCCAAGCTCGCTCCGGTCGTGAAAAAAGCGGGCGCGATGGCCACGACCGCACTCAACCCCTCGCATGTGAAAGCATGAAATCACTGATTCGTTCCATTTTTGGGCTGTTTCTGGCGCTTCCCTTACTTGCCAGGGCTGCGGAGCCCGATGGCGCGGCGTTCTTTGAATCACGCATCCGGCCTGTGCTGGTGATGCACTGCTACGAATGCCACAGCGCGGAGAAGACCAAGGGCGGCCTGCGGCTGGATTATCGCGGGGGTTTTGAAAAGGGC
>JBILVU010000243.1:0-4970 GCA_044370285.1 Prosthecobacter sp. | reverse complement strand
CGAGCGGATTGGCCCCGTTCATGCCTTTGAGCACTTCGGGCAGATTCGCGGCTTCTGCCTTCGTGATCTCCTGCCAGGCCTTGGAAGCCGCCTCGTTTCCCTGCCCTTCCTTTTGCACGGCCCGCAGGGCTTCGAGGGGTTTCGACAAATCCGCAGCCGCAGGCAGCGGCAGGCTGGCGAGGAGAAAAAGGGACGCGAAAGGCAGCTTCATGGCGTGGAGATTCATGCTTTCACAAACAACGCCTTCCGCCAAGCCAGAGTTTCGTTCGGTCTCACATCGACGCCGAAATCCGAAGTTGCTCCGCGATCTCGTGGATGAAGCGGTAGTTCCGCGTGCTTTGAGCGACAGTGAAGGCCAGCAACAGCACAGCCACGGGCACGCCGAGCGTCCTAAATTTGTCCAACGCACGGCCCACGCCCACGCCGGTGAGGGCCACGACGGCGGGCGTCCAGGCGGCGGATTGCAGAAGACGCTCGCCGGGATCTTCGAGTGCCCCATAAAACAGCACCTGCCAGCCGAGCAGCAGCAACGCCCCCGTCGCCACGCCGACGTGCTCGGCCGCATTCGGCAGGCCGGTGAGGCCCAGCAACATGAGGATCATCCACCCGGCCCACAAGGCATGGCGAAAGTCGAGCACGAACCACTCCTCATCCACGAGCGAGACCACACGCCGCGTCTTGCGTTCCTGCGCCTTACTTTGATCCAGCATCGTGGGCGAAGGGGCGAGGATGTTCGTGAAAAAAACATCCTGAAGCCGGGAAACCCATGGCGTCACCGCCGCACGTTCCTTCGCTTGGTGCAGCGTCGTCATCGAAGACTTCGCCACGTCAAAGACATCCATCTGGCTCGATTTGGGATATATCCAGCTTTGCAGCATCATGCCCCCGACGGCCACGAGGGTCAGCAGCCCCATGCTGCCGATCACCGCTGGCACCGGCTTGAAGGAATCCGTCGTGCGCCAGCGCCACACGGCACGGCTCACGGCCAAGATCGCCACGGGAATGAGATTCCAGTGCGAGCAGAGCACGGCATACAGCGCTGCGGCGGAGAATTCCCACCACTGCGCCCGCTTTCCGCGTGCCATCGCCGTGAGCATACCCGTGAGGCCCAGCATGCTAAATATCTGCACCTGCGGCACCGCCGTAAAAACCGTGGCCGTGGTCGAAAAGCCGAGGATCGCCGCAAACATCACCGCATTCCAAGTGCTCAGCCCGCTCCACAGCAGCAGGTGGTAGAGAAAGACCACCATCAAAGCTCCCGCGATGCCTTGCAGCGTGCCAACGGCCATCTTTTTCGCCTCGTTGGCATCTTTTGAAAATGACGCCCAGCCTGCCTCAAACACCGCCACCGGGATGCGGTGAACCAATAGAAAACTCGAAGCCGCACCCGTGCCCTTTGAGCCAGCATCCCCCCTCGGCAGCGTGAGATCCGCCTGCACCGCTGCGGCATCCGCGCCCATCACCACACCGTCCTTCATATAGACAGTCGTCTTCACCAGCTCCAAATGCCCCGCGAAGAAGAAGCTATAGAACGCCGTCAAAATCAGTGCCCCCATCCCACGCCAACGGTGGTGGAGCTTTGAGGCTAGCTTCGGATCGGTTTCAGGGACGGGCATGAGGCCAGAAATCAAAACGAGTCTGCCCAAACCCGCCAGTGAATGTGCATGCGGTGCCTGAAAAACAATCAGCTAGCCACTCAGGCCACTTCTAGGCCGCTCATCGTCTTGTCGCTCGTTGCAAAGCGTTCCTCTTCGAGGCCGAGGCGCTGCAACGCACTCAAATACAGATTCGGCAGCGGATAATTGTCCTTCTGGTCAAACGCGAGGTGCTGGCCGTGCTTGAAGCCGCCACCGGCAAAAAGGACGGGCATGTTCTTGTTATCGTGTGCGGAGGCGTTGCCGAGATTCGAGGTCAGAAGCACCATCGTGTCGTCGAGGAGCTTGTCGGTCTTCAGTTTGCGCAGGAAGGCGGCCCATTCGTTGATCACGCCCTGCTCCACGATGGCGAGCTGCTCCAGCTTTTCCTCGTCCATGCCGTGGTGGCTGAGATTGTGGTAGCTCTCGTCAACGCCTTCGAGTCCCTGCACATTGTTGCCGGTGATGTGAAGCGTGATGAAGCGCGTGCTGTCAGTGGCCAGAGCCATGTGGATGATGGCGAGGAAGATGCGGTCCACCTCCACCTCGTTGTCACGCGGGATCTGCGTCGGCGGCTTCAAGGTCACCTTGGGCTTGGGTTTGTGCGTCCATGATTCGTTCGCGGCGAGCCGCTGCTCCAGGTCGCGCACGCTGGTGAACCAGGCATCCAGTTTGTCACGATCCCCTGCACCCAGCTCGCGTTGCAGCGATTTCGCCTCCGCGCCGACCACATCCATCACGCTGCGGCCCTGGCGGATCAATTCGGCCTGCCGCTCCTGCTCCGCGGGCGTGTCATCGACAAAAAGACGCGTGAAGAGCTTCATCGCGCAGTTTTCCGCCGGAATCATGGACCCGTTCTCCGTGTAGCTCGGGCTCGTCTGCGAGTTCGTATTCAAAACGAGCGATGGAAACCGCGTCTCATGCCCCAGATGCTTCGCCATGAACTGATCGAGCGAGATCGTGTTTCGCGTCGTCGAACCCCGCGCATTCGGACAAGCCGAAAAGATGCTTCCCTCCGCCGTATGACCTCCCGTGACTCCCGGATGCGACGAGCCGGACACGATGGTGAAATCATTCCGTAAATCCTGAATGCTCTTCAAATAGCGCGAAGGCTGATAGTCCCGCCCGGAGCCTTGCGGAACGAGGTTCGGATTGTGCAAACCCAGCGCCATGCTCACGCCCACAAAGCGCTTCGCCTGCTTCGTCTCCTTGACCGCCGCCAAGGCCGGCGTCATCGCCTCCAGGAACGGCAGGCCAAGCGTGATGCCCGCACCGCGCAGCATCGCGCGCCGGGAAAGGTGTTTCTGAAACGTGAAGGTGCTCATGAGGGGGTAACGTTACTTGGTTTGGAAAATGTCGCTCAAAACCACCTCGCGGATGATCGAGCGCAGATTGGTGGTTTTCTTGGAGATCGAATCGAGCGCCGTTTCATCGCTGAAGCGCGGTGGAGCGCCGGTCGAGTAGGTGAGGAATTGCTGGGCGAAGCCTTTCGCGAGTTGGTCAGCTCTCTGCGTATAAATTTGCTTCCAGGTGGTAAGGTCGGTGAAGGTATGCCCATCAGGCGTGATGCCGGTGGGATTCACTTTCGCGCCTCTGCCGCCTTGGCCGTAGCCGGTGCGCCAGATGCCGACGGGGTCGTAGTTTTCGAGAGCGAAGCCGGGTGGGTCGATGGTTTGATGGCAACTGGCGCAGCTTTCGTTGTGGCGATGTTTGTCGAGCTGATCGCGAATGCTCTTGGCTCCGCGAATGTCAGGCTCGATAGCGGGCACGCCGGGCGGTGGCGGTGGAATGTGATTGCCGAGGATGCGCTCGTTGATGAATACACCACGCACGACTGGCGAGGTGCTGGTGCCATCGGCGGTGACTTTGAGAATCGCGCCCTGCGTGACGAGACCACCGCGTTTGGCTTCGGGCTTGAGCATGACTTTTTGAAGGCCTTCGCCGCTTTGAAGCGAGAGATCGGCTTTGTAATGCCTCGCGAGGCGTCCGTTGAGGAAGGCAAAGTCGGAGTCGATGAGGTTGGTGATGCTCAGATCACGGCGCAGCAACTCAGTGAAGTAGGTGCGGGTTTCCTGAAGCATGGATTCCTGCACGACGGGGTCGAAGTCGCGGAAGAGGCGTGTGTCGGGCGTGGTGAAGTCGATTTGATTGAGCTTGAGCCACTGATCCGTGAAGCTGGCGATGAAGCGTTTGGCTTTGGCATGCGAAAGCAGGCGCTCCACCTGCTGTGTGAGGATTTGAGGCTCGTGGAGCTTCTTTTGGTTCGCGAGTTCGAGCAGCTCTTGATCGGGCATGGAGCACCAAAGGGCAAAACTGAGGCGCGAGGCGATGGCATGGTCATCAAGCGGCCCTGGAGCCTCGATGAAGGTCAGAAAGCGTGGCGAGCACAAGATGGCGCGGTAGGCGGCGCGGAGGGCTTCGAGCACGGAATCGCCTTCTTGGAGGGATTTGGCGGCGATTTGGCGATACGGGGCACTTTGCGAGTCAGTGACCGGTCGGCGAAACGCACGCGTGGCGAAGCGATGCACGAGTTTGTCGAGGTTTTCGGCTTTCAGCGCCTCCAGGCCCGTGCCGCCGAAAAGCTTCTTCCGCACACCTTCCGCATTTGCGACGGGATAGATGCGCTCGATGTCGATCCCGCGATGCGCGATGCCGGGGAAGCCTTGTTTTTCGAGGTTTCGGCCCGCAAAGCTCACATTGCCGCCTTTGGCACCCGTGGGGGCGTTTTTGCGCGTGCCGTCGTTCGGTCGCAGCTCCAAGCGATGATTTTTTTCGATCCATGCTTCAAAGGTCGTGTCGCGTGGCGTCGCGGTCGCTTCGACGAGACCGATCATATAGAGCAGCGGCGCGTTGGACTCGCAGTGGCCGGAGCGCAGCGTGCCCCACACCGCGCCATCGGCGGTGGGATTGATGCCGCGCACGCCACGCAGCGTGACGCGATACCATCCGCTCTCCGGTGCCCAGGTGGGCGTGCGGCCGAAGAATTGCAGGCCAATGGGCCAGGTGATGCTTTCGCCATTTTTCAAATCAGGGCCGCGGTAGTTGCCACCACGGTTTTTGATCAGCATTTCAGGCGTGTGATGCTTCGCGTAGGTCGCATCTCCTTTCGCAGCGCGATCAAAGGCATCACTCAATGCGAGATCGGCCACATCGAGGTATCTAGCGAGCTGATGATGCGAGAGCTGTTGGCCATCCGCGACGGTTTCAAAGCCATGCGAGGCTCGATCCTCCGGCAGCAGCGTTTTGAGCGGAATGTCGATGCCGAGTAAATCGTGCATCGTGTGCTCATACTCGACCCGCGTGAGCCTGCGGCTGCGCACGCGGCCATTCGCGGCG
>JBILVU010000038.1:0-46522 GCA_044370285.1 Prosthecobacter sp. | reverse complement strand
CCAACGGCCAGGTCAAATACAACGGCTCGTAGTCGGCACGGGCTTGAAGCCCGGAACGCATCCAGCCTTAGTTAGCTGAAAACACGTTCAAACCAGACCGCCGGGGAGGAAACTCCCCGGCGGTTCTATTTTGATCGTGCAACAAAAAAGCCGTGAGCATCAGCCCACGGCTTTTCAGGAAATGCTAAAATTAGGCCAGAGCCGCCAAGCGCTTGGCCAGAGCATCTTTGGATTGCACGCCGATCACGGAATCTTTCGCGACACCGTCTTTGAAGAAGATCAGCATCGGGATGGAACGCACCGCGAACTTTGCGGAGAGATTTGGAGCTTCGTCCACATTCACCTTGGCGATTTTGACCTTTCCCGCCTGCTCTGTGGCGAGTTCGTCGAGAATTGGGCCGAGCATGCGGCATGGGCCGCACCATTCAGCCCAGAAATCTACGATGACGGGCACGCTGGAAGCGGCGATTTCAGATTCAAAATTGGCTTCGGTAAGGGTAATGACTGCTTCGCTGGCCATAATGTGTGTTGGAGTGGGGTTGCGAGTTCACGCTGGCACCTCATGCCGCTGAATCAACGAAAGTTTTTGCGAACAATCGCCTCAGCGTCGATCCCCGGCCTTGACGTCATCACCGCCGCGTTTCACCGTGTTGTATGAAGTTCCTCACGAGTCTGCTCGTTTTCGCCTTTTTTGCATCCCGACTCTCCGCCACGGTCTGGGTCGATGATTTCAGCGGAGCCACGCTTGCGACGACGAATTTCAACACGCCAACCACCTCCGGCAATCTTCTGTTTCAGGCAAACGGTGCTCAAAGCCGCGTCGAAATCACCTCCTCCGGAGCTCTCGCAGGAGCATCTCACAACAGCCACTGGGATCACCAGCAAACCATCGCCTACAACAGCGCTTGGGTATTTGCTGCGGATGTGTTTTCAGCGAATGCCTCCGTCTTCGGTCTCTTCGGTTCAGGAGACATCATCGACCTCAGCCTCAATGTCGTCAGTTCGCTGGACGCCAGCGACCGAGCCCAGTTTAACTTCGTCACGGGAAACCCGTTTGGCAGCGTGATTCACGGGGCTCGTTTTGCCAAGCGAACAAATGACACAGACTATGACCAGGTCATCGACGGCGCTCTCGGCACGGGCCCTCTCGCCGGATCGATCTCCATGCAGTTCAATCCGAACACGAACATCATCGCCGCCTTCTACAATTTCGGTTCCGGCTCCACCCTTCTCGGCACCACGAACATCTCAGATTGGAACATGACCTCCGGCAGTTTTTCCTTCTTCATCGAAAGTGCCGCCACCAACATCAACCCGCCGGATGACAACGTCATCGGAGCCATCTCGATTCCAGCAGGCAGTCTTTATCTCGATAGTGTCATCCTCGCCACACCGGAACCAAGTCGTGCGGTGCTGCTGATAGCCGGAGCCTTTACGATGCTGCTTCGGCGACGCCGAAATGCCTGATGCAGACATGATTGGGGCCTCTCGTTGACACCCCGCCTCACCCGCCTCCATGCTCGCGGCGTGTTTCCCCTGCTTAAATCCTGGCGTTTCGGCCTCGGCTACCTCGCGTTTGTCATCGCGGGCTCTCTGCTGCTGCTCGCCTGGCTGAGACAACGTGAGCGCGAGGAATCCAGCCGCCTCTTCCAAGCTCTCGCCCAGGCCGATGCCGAGTTTGTCCGCCGCATGAACCTCCCGCGCAGCGAAAAGCTCGCCAGCGACCTCGCGCAGCTCCTCGGCATGCGCATTGAATTCAGCGAGGCAGGCCAAGGCATCGCCGCCAGAGAAGACACGCTCGTCATCCGCCTAGATGAGAAAAACGACATGCTCTTCACCCGCCAGCCCGTGGCTTCTCAACTCTCGCTGCGAGATCCCGCCACGCGGAATGCCTTCCTCACCTTCTGGTGCGTGGCAGGCCTTGTGGGCGTGATGCTGGCCCGCGAACGCTCCAAACGAGCACAAACCGAGCGCCTCGCCATGCTCGGTCGCGTCGCCACCAGTCTCGCACACGACATCAAAAACCCGCTCGCCTCCATCCAGCTTCATGCCCAGCTCATGACGCCATCCAATGACGAGGACAACCAGGCCGTGCAGCTCATCCAAAGCGAATCAGAGGTGATTTCCGGCCTCGTGAACCAATGGCTGCACCTAGCCAATCCCATCCCGCCGAGGCTTTCGCGGCTCGACCTAGCCGAAGCGATCCAAAACGTCGTCACCAGCCTCGCTGCTCAGGCGCAGCATGCCGGCGTCGAGATCGAGATGGATCTCCAAAGCCCTCTTCATGCCCATGGCGATGCCCAGCGCCTCGCCCAGGCCTTTCGCAATCTCATCATCAACGCCATCCAGGCCATGCCCTGCGGCGGAAACCTCCGTATCAGCGCCGAGAAACACGAAAACGGCCTCACCCTTCGCTTCGCCGATTCCGGCTCCGGTTTCAGCGAAGCCGCACTCGCCCGCGGCACCGAGCTTTTTTACACTGAAAAAGAAGGAGGTATGGGCGTGGGCCTCAATATCGTCGCCAGCATCATCGAGGCGCATGGCGGCCGCCTCTCGCTACAAAATGATCCCAAGGGTGGTGCCATCGTCTCCGTCTCTCTCCCCTCCCCCGCATGAGCCATTCTATTCTCATCATCGAAGACGAATACGCCCTCGCCGCCGCCCTCTCGACGGTCGTTCGCCGCCTCGATGCCACCCCCGTCGTCGCCGCCTCTGGTCAAAGCGGCATCGACAAGCTCGCCTCGCAGCCGTTTTCCCTCGTCCTGCTCGACGTGGGCCTGCCAGACATCAGCGGCCTGAAAGTTCTCGAGAAGATCCAAAAGCTCCCCAAACCGCCGCCCGTCATCATCATCACCGCCCACGGCACGCTCGATACCGCACTCGAAGCTCGCCGACTCGGCGCTCGCGAGTATTTCCTCAAGCCCCTCGATCTCGCCGCCATCCAGCGCACCCTTCGTGAGGTCTTCACGCCTGTGAAAGCCGTCGCACGCATCGAAACAACCATGATCGGCACCAGCGAGCCCATGCAGCGAGCTTTTGCCTCCATCGCTCAAACGAGTGGATGCGATACACCCGTGCTCCTGCAAGGCCCGCCAGGCAGCGGCAAAAGCCTCGCCGCCAGTGTGATCCATCGTCACAGCGCCCGCGCCGAAAAACCGCTCATCGTTTTCCGTGCCGATGAATGGTCCGAAGAACGTTCGGAGGCCGCGCTCGACGAAGCCATCACGAAAGCAGCCGATGGCGTGCTCTTCCTTGATGAGATCAGCACCTGGGCAAAGCCGCTCCAAGCCGCGCTCATGCACCGTCTCACCGCAGAAAATCTTAGCGCCCGTCTTTTCAGCGCCTCCAGCCACGATCTCGCCGCCAAAGTGGCCGAAGGAGCCTTCCGCGAAGATCTTTTCTACACCCTCGCCGTGCTGCGAGTGAACCTCCCGCCACTCCGCGAGCGCACGAGCGACATCCCTGCCCTCGCCGCTTCACAAACAGCTGATCTCGCCCTCTCCGCTGAAGCTCTCGCCGCCCTCAAAGCGCATCCCTGGCCTGGAAACGTCCGCGAGCTTCAAACCTCGCTCGCTCATGCGGTGGTCGTTTGTGGTGGCAATACCATCCTCCCGCATCATCTGCCCGCACATCTCATTTCCCGCGAGCCCTCTACTCATCTCGAAGACGCCATGAAGCGGTCCTTGGCCGCCTGGCTCGATCAAAAAACCACCGGCGATGACGACAGCATGCCCGCTTACGACGATCTGCTCGACACCGTCGAAACCAGCATGCTCGAAACGCTTCTCCAACGCTTCGACCACAAGCCCACACGGCTTGCCGCCGCATTGAAAATGAACCGCGCCACTCTGCGGCGGAAGCTCAAAGAAGACTGAGGTTGGCTTGGCTAATTGAACAAGCCGCCACGGTTGCCAGACGAGTTCAAAAAGGGACACTCGCCGCCGCATGAGCAAACCGCGTCTCTCGCTCCGCGAGATCTTCAACATGAGCTTCGGCTTCCTGGGCATCCAGTTCGGCTTCGGGCTGCAACTGGCGAACATGAGCGCCATTTACACCAAGCTCGGTGCCGATCCGTCGAAGATCCCCATCCTCTGGCTGGCGGGGCCGATGACCGGACTCATCGTGCAGCCCATCATCGGCAGCATGAGCGACCGCACCTGGAATGCACTGGGCCGCCGCCGCCCCTATTTCCTCACCGGAGCCATCCTCTCGTCCATCGCGTTGTTCTTCATGCCAGACTCGCCCGCGCTGTGGGTGGCGGCGTCGATGCTGTGGGTGCTGGATGCGTCGATCAACATCAGCATGGAGCCGTTTCGAGCCTTCGTGGCCGACAAACTGCCACCGGAGCAGCGGACGGTCGGTTTTGTGATGCAGAGCTTCTTCATCGGCATTGGTGCAGCCATCGCGAATGCGCTCCCGAGCATCCTCGACAAATTCGGCGTCACCGGAAATGCCGCCAACGGCATCCCGCTTTCGGTGATGTGGGCGTTTAAGCTCGGCGCAGCAGCATTTTTACTGGCGGTGCTGTGGACGGTGCTCACGAGCAAAGAGTATCCGCCAGAGGACATGGAGGCGTTTCATCGAGAGAAAGCCTCACACAAGACCTTCCACTTCAATGCGAAATTCCTGCTCATCGGTGCAACAGCGGGTTTGCTGCTAGGCATAGCTCGCGGCCATCTCGTCGAGCAGTCGCTCACGATTTGGCATGTGGTCATCGGTGGCGGCATCGGAGCCATCATCGGACTCGTTTTGAGCGGACCCGAGGTAGGCTCCGCCATCGCCGAAATGCCAAAAACAATGAAGCAGCTCGCCGTGGTGCAGTTTTTCACCTGGCTGGGGCTTTTCTGCATGTGGATGTTCTTCGGCCTCGCGACGGCGCAGCAGATTTTCGGTACGCTGGATGCCAAATCGGCCGCGTTTGATGAAGGCACGCTGTTTGGCGGCCAGACCTTTGCATTGTATTCTATCGTGTGCTTCCTCGTCGCCTTTGCGCTGCCGCCTCTGGCGAAAAGGACAAGCCGGAAGACGGTTCACAGCCTCGCTTTGCTCGCAGGAGGGCTTTGTTTGATCGCGACGGGCTTTCTCAAAGGACCCGAGGCGAAGACGCTCTGGCAGTGCACGATGATCGGCGTCGGGATCGCGTGGGCGAGCATTTTGTCGATGCCGTATGCGATCTTGAGCGGGGCGCTCCCAGCGGGGCGCATGGGTGTTTATATGGGCATTTTCAATTTCTTCATCGTCATCCCCGAGATCCTCGCCTCGCTGGCGCTGGAGCCAGTAGTGAAGGAGTTGTTCGAAAACGATCCCGTCAAAGTCGTCATGATGGGCGGTGCATCGATGCTCATCGCCGCCGTAATGACACAATTCGTGAAGGACGAGTCACCGGTATGAGAGCGCGAAACCTCAGCCGCGACGACCCGCGAAGCAAAGTAGCCATCTCGCTCCGCGAGATGAGCATGGAACTCCGCCAAAAGCTGATGTCTCCACAGTTGGGCAGTCGTTCGTGTCTGCGACAGCCCTCAGCTCATCTCGACGGAGCGAGATGGCTACTTTGCTGCCGCGTGCTTGCCTGCGCCATCTGCTTTGCGTTCACGTTGTCACTGCACGCGGAGCGCCCGGTAATCTACCAGCTCATGGTGCGGCATTTTGGAAACAACAAAACCACCAACAAACCGCATGGCACACTCGCTGAAAATGGCTGCGGCAAGTTCGCGGACATCAATGATGCCGCGCTGAAATCGCTCCGGGATCTGGGCATCACGCATGTGTGGCTCACGGGCGTGCTCCAGCAGGCCACACTCACGGATTACAGTGCCATTGGACAGCCTGCGGACGATGCGGACATCTGCAAAGGCCAGGCGGGCAGTCCTT
This sequence comes from Prosthecobacter sp., assembly GCA_044370285.1. Classification (GTDB taxonomy): domain Bacteria; phylum Verrucomicrobiota; class Verrucomicrobiia; order Verrucomicrobiales; family Verrucomicrobiaceae; genus Prosthecobacter. Next base: position 40,651 of record JBILVU010000038.1, on the reverse strand, counting down.
ACGCGATCAAAGACTACTTCGATGTCTGCCCGGACTATGCGACTGAGCCAGCGAAGCGCCTCGACGAGTTTCGTGAGTTGGTGAAGCGCTGCCATGGGCAGGATATGAAGGTCATTTTGGACTTCGTGCCGAATCATGTGTCGCGGGCGTATCGCAGCGATATTCGGCCGGAGTTGAGTTTTGGCGAAGGCGATGACCGCGAGCAGTTCTTCAGCACGAACAACCATTTCTACTACCTCCGACTCGGCTCTCCACCACTGCAACTGCCCACCAATGGACAAAACGACTGCGATGGGCTTTTTGACCTCGAACACGATTTTGGCCGCGTGACCGGCAATAATGCCGCGACATGGTCTCCATGCCAAAACGACTGGTTTGAGACCGTGAAGCTCAACTACGGCATCAATTTCGTTCACGAGCACACCGGCGATCACACGACCGAAAACCGCACCTGGTGCTGCATGGACGCGATCCTAGCCTACTGGCAAAATTTCGGCGTCGATGGTTTCCGTTGCGACATGGCGCACATGATCCCGATGCCGTTCTGGCGCTATGCGTTGCAAAAAGCCCGCCAACGCGATGCCGACGCCTACTTCATGGCCGAGGCCTACGACAACGATCCGGCCAAGCTCACCAACGGCAACGTGCTCGACGCCTTGCTCGATGCGGGCTTTGACGCCGTGTATGACGATCCCACCTACGACCTCGTCAAAGCCATCTACGACGGCCCGAAGTGGGCCAATGACCTCGACGCGCTCATCAACGACAGCCCGCGCTTTCACCGCAGCCTGCGCTACGGCGAAAACCACGACGAAGTGCGGCTGGCGAATCCGCAGCAATGGCGCGGACTCGGTATGAACGTCGGTCGTGGCGTTTGCGGACTCCTTTTCGGCCTCGGTCGCGGCCCGGTGATGATTTACAACGGCCAGGAACTCGGCGAGCAAGCCCTCGGTGCCGAAGGCCACGGCGGTGATGACTCCCGCACAACGATCTTCGACTACTGGAGCCTTCCCTCGCTGCGCGATGCGCCCACAGAAGAGCAAAAGCACCTCCGCGAAAGCTACGCCCGCCTGCTACGACTCATAAACGAACCCGCTTTGGCCAAAGGCAGCGTGCGCCCGCTGAATCGCGACAACAGCAGCCAGTGGCTCTCATTTTATGCTCGGCGTGATCCCGAAAGAGGCCAAACCCTCCTCATCGTGACAAACCTGCACGGCACGGACACGATGAAGGACCTTCAAGTGAATCTCAGTGCCGAGTCTTTGAGCTGGCTGGGATTGAAAAATGGCAAGGCGAAGGTCACAAACCGCCTCTCAGGCTCAAAAACTCAAGAGACGACTATCTCGAACGCTCTCTCCATCGGTGACGTGCCTCCGATGACTTCCCTTTATCTCGACGTGAGCCAGTCGAGCGAAGTGGTGGAAAAGTGACTGGTCATCGAACAGGCCGGCTCGTGAGAGCCGACCTGCCCGAAACCAACCTGGCCGTTCAGACGAGGACGGCCGGGGATTGTTCTTCAAGCTCCTCGATCTCCGTCAGGCGCTCCTGCTCGGTATCGAGGTCGTTAACAGAATCTTCATGCTCATCCTCGTCACGATGCTTGGCTTCGAGGGCGAGTTCCTGCTGGGATTTCTTCATGATACGCGTGTCCTCGGTGGTCATGCGGACGCCGACGGGCTTCGACACGCCGAATTCCTGCATGGTGACGCCATAGATGACATCGGCGCGGCTCATGGTGCGCTTGTTGTGCGTGACGATGATGAACTGCGAGTTGTCGATGAACTTGTCCAGCATCTTGAGGAAGCGGGCGATGTTCGTTTCATCGAGCGGCGCATCAAGCTCATCGAGAACGCAGAAGGGTGAAGGTTTGACCTGGTAGATGGAGAAGAGCAGCGCGACGGCGGTCATGCTGCGCTCGCCACCCGAGAGGAGGCTGATGGTTTGTAGCTTTTTACCGGGCGGCTTGGCGATGATTTCGATACCGGATTCCAGCGGATCGTTTTCATCGACGAGCATGAGATCGGCCTTGGCCTGCGGGCCGAAGAGTTCGCGGAAGTTGTTTTGGAAGAAGCCGCGGACCAGGTTGAAGGTCTCGCTGAACATCAGCTTGGTGGTTTCGTTGATCTTGGCGATGACGTTAAGCAGCTCTTCCTTGCCCTTCACGAGGTCGCCATGCTGCGTTTCGAGGAAATTGTGGCGTTCTTCGAGCTCTTCGAACTCCTGGATGGCGTCGAGATTGACGGGGCCGATGCCTTCGAGCTTCTGACGAAGTTCATAGACGACTTCCATGACGAAAGCCCAGTCCGGCTCAGCCTGCTCGCCAGGGATGACGACGTCTTCGATGGAGACTTCGTCGTCGTCGCGGTTCGAGATGGCGGGGATTTCAACGGGAGCGACTTCTTCCTCGATTTGATCGGAAACTTCTGCCTGATCGGACGGATCTTTTTCCTCTTCGGCAGCACTGGCGGCCTTCTTGCCACGGCTGCGGTTCTTCTTCTGCTCCTCGATGGTCATAATGAGGACGTGGTAGTCCGGCTCAAAGGCGCTGATATGGAAGCTGTAACGCTCCTGCACCTGACTGATGAGGTTTTCGAGGCGCAGATCGACGCGGGTCAGGGCGACTTCGGCGCGGTTGCGTGATTCGTTGAGGCCGTTGAAGCTTTGGCGGAGCTGCGTGAGTTCGGCTTCGAGGCGGCTGACTTGCTCGAACAATCCAGCGCGTTCCTCGGTCTTGGAGTGCAGGTGCTCTTCGATGGCGGCGATGGTTCCTTGTTGGGATTCGATCTGCTCGGCGAAGCGGGCGTTTTCGGCCTCGCTCTGCTGAATGCGCATGCGCCAGGTGGCGATCTCCTCATCGAAGCGGCGGATGGCGGCGGCGAGTTCCTGCATGCGGGCACCGAGCGGTGTCTTCTGACGCTCGATGCTGCCGAGGGCGCTTTGTTCGAGTGCCAAAGCGGTGCGGAGTTCGTTGAGCTGCTCGCTGGATTCGAGTTCGCGGCGGAGGAAGGTCTCCATTTCGAGTTCGAGTTCGTTTTCACGGACGCGGCTGCCTTCGAGTTGCTCGAGGGCGATCATCGCGGCTTCACGCATCTGATTGATGACGCCTTCGCTGCCGCCGATGCGCTCGGAGATCTGGTTTTGATCCCACTCGATGCTTTCATACTTCGCGGTGGCCTGCTGAAGCGCACGCTGGACGACGGACATCTTGCCTTGAAGCGAGGAGAAGCCTTCGCGAGCACGCTGAGACTGCTCGCGGAGGGAAACTTCCTCACGCTGCATGTCTTCAAGCTCCGAGCTGATGTTTTGCACGGCCTCGTCTTTTTCGAGGAACTGGAACTCCAGCGCCTCGACCTCCGTGCGGAGTTGCTTCACCTCGGCCTCGCGGCGCAGAGTGGAGATTTCTTCTTCCTTCGAAGCGCCGCCGTAGATGATGCCGTCGCTGCTGACGAATTCGCCTTTCATCGTCGCGATGGCGAGGTGCGGGAGCTGGCGCTTCAATTGCAGCGCAGTATGCATGTCCTCGGTGATGACGACATTGTGCAACAGGTGGTCGATGAGGCTCTGCACGCCGTTTTTGACGCGAACCTTGTCCGTGGCCCATGCGATGGCTCCGCCGGGCAAAAGTTCGCGATCAGCCTGCGAACGCAGATTGATGAAATCCTGCGGGAAAAGGGCGGCGCGGCCCATTTTGTGATCGGAGAGCCTTTGGACGATTTGAGCGGCCAATTCGCTTTCGGTGAGCAAAACGGCTTGGAGATGATCTTTGAGCGCCGCCTCGATGGCAGGGATGAAAGCGGTGTCAGAGACCTCAATGCTGGATGCAAGTAGGCCGCGAACGCCGGTGGAGTAAATTTCCGGGTTATCGAGACCGGCGAGGACACGCTGCGTGCCGGAGGAAAGGCCTTCGCCTTTGGCGAGAAGCTGCTCGATGACTTCGAGGCGTGATTTGCGCTGCGTGAGGCTGCGCTGAAGCTCGTTGAGCTCGTTGTTCATCGCATCGCGCTGACGGCGGCGCTCGATGATGTCGCGGGCGCAGGTTTTGGCCTTCTCGTCGAGTTCGTCGCGGGTCTGCTCGAGTTCGGAGATCTGGCGCTGAAGGGCGTCGTATTCGACCTGGCTGGCCTCGCGGGCATGCGCGGCGGTTTGACGATCATGGGCGAGCGCCTCGTGACGCTGGCGGTCAGCGGCGATCTGATTCGTCAACGACTGCGCACGGGCCTCGCTGGCGGCCATCTGGCCTTCGAACTGGCGGATGGATTCGCGGATGCTGCGGCGCTCGGTGTCGAGACGGTTGCGCTCAGGGACGAGGTTCTGATGCTGCGAACCGTGCTCATTTACCGCGAGCTGGCGCTGGGCGATGTTTTCACGAATGGCGGCGAGTTGCTCGTCCGCCGTGGTGAGGTCGCGACGGGCCTGATCGAGCAGTTCCTCATTGTTGGCCATCTGCTCCTCGTTTTGACGAATGCGGGCGAGAAGGTCCTCGCTGCGTTCCCGATTGAAACCGATGCGGCCTTCGGCGCTTTGCATCTGCGAACGCAGCTCCTGGGCCTGCTGACGAGCCTGACTGATCTGGCTTTCGAGAGCGTGGTAGGCTTCGCGAGTCTGCGCGGCATCGGCCTCGGCACCCTGGAGTTTGAGCTTGGTTTCTTCGAGCTGGTTGGCCAGCATGCGCACCTGCGTTTCGCTCTCAGATTTTTCGCCGGAGAACTCGGTGTATTGCTTGTGGGCGAGGTGCGTGTCGAGCAGGCGGGTGTCTTCGAGCAGCGCTTGATAGCGACGCGCCTTGGCAGCCTGACGCTGAAGCGTGCCCATCTGGCGTTTCACTTCCGCGATAATGTCGGCCACACGGAGGAGGTTCGCCTCGGTGTATTCGAGTTTGCGCAGGGCTTCACGCTTCTGCGATTTGAACTTCGTGATGCCCGCCGCTTCTTCGAAAACCGTGCGTCGATCTTCCGGTTTCGAACTGAGAAGCATGTCGATCTGGCCCTGCGCCATGATCGAGTAAGCGGCGCGGCCAATGCCGGTGCCGGCGATGAGATCGTGGATGTCCTTGAGGCGGCAGACGGTGTTGTTGAGGCGATACTCGCTCTTCCCATCGCGATACACGCGGCGCGTGATGGCGACCTCATTGAAATCGACGTTCAACTTCTCTTCGCAGTCCGCCATCGTCAGCGTGACCTCGGCAAGACCGACTGGCTTGCGCTTGTCGGTGCCGTTAAAGATGACGTCGGCCATTTCATCGCCACGAAGGGCTTTGGCGGAGGTTTCCCCGAGCACCCAGCGGATGGCATCGACGACGTTCGACTTGCCGCAGCCATTGGGGCCAACGATGCCGGTGACGCCTTTGTGGAATTCAAAGTGGGTCTTGTCGGCAAAGGACTTGAAGCCGTGAAGGGTGAGGCTCTTGAGGTACATGGCGCGTTCGGGACGTGGGTGTTAAACAGAGACGATATTGCCTCGGAGTGAACCATGCGCGGTGGATAGGCCGCAAGGAACAAGGCCTATTTTTCCCGTATCTTGGGGGTCTTTAAGGACTCCGAAACAATATATGGTGATTTTCACCGGCCCGAAACCTGTGAATAATCGTGTTCTCTGTGAACAACTCTTTGGAGCTGACCGATCAGCCGATCTTTTCGGACCTGAAATGACCGCGAAGGGCTTCAGGGATCAAAATCGAGCCATCCGCCTGCTGATAGGTTTCCACGAGGGCCACAAAGAGGCGGGCCAAAGCGGTGCCGGAGCCGTTCAGGGTGTGCGGGATGCGGTTTTTGCCGTTTTCGTCTTTGAAGCGGAGATTCATGCGGCGGGCCTGGTAGTCGCCAAAGCTGGAGCAGCTCGAGACTTCGAGGTAGCTGCCTTGTCCGGGAGCCCAGACCTCGATGTCGTAGGTTTTGGTCGAGCCAAAGCCGATGTCGCCGGTGCAGAGCTCGATGACGCGGTAGTGCAAGCCGAGGAGTTGGAGGACTTTTTCAGCGTGTCCGGTCAGCGTTTCCAATTCAGCCATGCTGGTCTCCGGCGTGGTGATCTTCACGAGTTCGACTTTATCAAACTGATGCATGCGGATGAGGCCACGCGTGCCAAGGCCGGCGCTGCCAGCTTCACGACGGAAGCAAGGCGTGTAGGCGGCGTAATTGATCGGCAGCTTGTCGTGCGGCACGATCTCCTCGCGGTGGAGGTTTGTGACTGGCACCTCGGCGGTGGGGATGAGGTAGAGATCGTCCTCGGGGCTGTGATAGACCTGATCGCCGAACTTTGGAAGCTGGCCAGTGCCGACGAGGCACTCCGGCTTCACCAGCAGCGGCGGGCTGATTTCTTGATAGCCATGCTGCGTGGTGTGCAAATCGAGCAGGAAATTGATCAAGGCACGCTCCAGACGAGCGCCAGCGCCTTTGTAAACGACGAAGGCACTGCCTGTGATTTTCACACCGGCCTCGAAATCAATCATGCCGAGTGCTCCGGCGACGACGGTGTGATCCTTGGGTTCAAAAGCGAAAGCGGGCTTCGTGCCCCAGACACGCACTTCGGGATTTTCTTCGGGGCTGTGACCGACGGGACAGGCTTCGTGAGGGAGATTCGGGATGCTGAGGAGAAGGTCACGCTGCTTCACATCGCTCGCGTCAGCGTCACGGCCAATTTCGTCAATTCGAGTGCCGATACCGCGGACCTCAGCCTCAATGGCACTGGTGTCCTGGCCGTTCTTTTTGGCGATGCCGATCTCCTTGCTGATGCGGTTGCGGTCGCCCTGGAGCTTCTGGCGTTCGGTTTCGGCACTGCGGCGTTGAGTATCGATTTCAAGCACCTGATCCACGAGGGAGGCATGTTCGCCGCCACGGTTGGCGAGGCGTTGTTTGATGGAGTCAGGATTTTCGCGAAGGAGCCGGATATCGAGCATAGGGGCGCGATGCTAGCGGGGGTGGTGGGAGATTGCAAATCCGCGCTCTTCGGCCACGCTGGAGGCTCATGATCTACCTTGATGCCAATGCCACGACGCCTGTCGATCCAGCGGTGCTGGAGGTGATGCTGCCGTTTTGGTGCGAAAACCCGGCCAATGCCTCAGCGAGCTATGCGGCGGGGCGAAAGGCTCGAAAGGCCATCGAATCGGCAAGAGCGCAGGTGGGGGCGATGATCGGCGCGGAGGCGAGGGAGATCGTTTTCACCAGCGGGGCCACGGAGTCGATCAATGCGGTGCATGCTTCCGTCAGGCATTTGTGGCCGGAAAGGCCGACTTTGATCACGACGAAGGTCGAGCATGCGGCAGGACTCGAATGTGCGATGCGATGGGAAGAGAGCGGCGGCACGGTTTGCCACATCAAAGTGGATGCCAATGGCCTTATCGACCTCGCGGAACTGCGCGAAGCGCTGCAATCGAACGACGCCGCTCTCGTCTCCATTTTGTGGGCGAATAATGAAACCGGTGTCATTCAACCGATGCGGGAAATCGCGGCGCTGGCGCATGAGCATGGCGCTTTGGTGCATGCGGATGCGGTGCAGATGATCGGCAAGGCTCCGCTCGACGCGAAGGTCGATTTGCTCAGCCTCAGCGGGCACAAATTTCATGCGCCGAAGGGCATCGGAGCCTTGTTCGTGAGCCAGCGGGTACGATTTGAGCCGCTGCTCATCGGTGGTGGTCAAGAAGGCGGACGGCGCAGCGGCACGGAGAATGTTCCCGGTATCGTCGGGCTGGGCAAAGCGGCGGAGTTGGCGATGTCAGCGTGCTCCAGCGAGCTTCGCGATGCTTTTGAAGCGCATCTCGTGAGCGAGTGGCCGGAGGTGGTGATTCATGGGGTGAAGGCTTCGCGACTCCCGAATACCTCTAGCCTATGCTTTCCTGGCATCGACGCGGCGGGGATGCTCATTCTGCTCGATCAGGCGGGCGTGGCTTGCTCGGCGGGTTCTGCCTGTCACTCGGCCTCGCTGCATCCCTCGCATGTACTGGAGGCGATGGGATATGAGGCGAGGCATGCGGCGAGCACGCTGCGATTTTCATTCAGCCGCATGAATACGATGGCGGAAGTGGCCGAGGCGGTAGCCAAGGTGCTGCAAGCGGCTCGAAAGCTGCGCGATCTGACCTGAGCGCCGTTTTACTTCGCTTCTTGAAGACGCTGGTCCGAAGGAAAGCCCTGTGGCGTGGCCCAGCCATAGACTTTGTCGCCACGATACAGCGGCTTGTAGGCTGGTGTGAGGCCACCGTAGTCCGCCACGGCTCCAGCTCGCTCCACATTGCCGACACGCAGGTTCGCATACACATCGCCTTCATCGCAGAGCACATGGAGCGGATCGTTTTCCTTAAGCAGCACGCCATTTTTCGGACGCACGATGGCAAACTTCCAGAAGTCATTGATGTGGGCGATGGAGCCGACTTCCTGGTAAGTGAGCGCCTTGGGGACGTTGGCGAGATCGGGATAGTTTGCCATTTGGTTCATCCGCCACGGATCGTAACGCGGGCTGGAGGGATTGGCATAGTCACCGGTAAAGTAGGGATTGTTTTCGGGACGCAGTTCAGGGCGCAGTTCCGAGGGAGACTGCATCGCCGGGTAGCCTCGGACGATGGGCTTGGGGTCCACGCGTTCAACGATCTTCGGCACGAGGTTGAAGACCTCGCTGGCACGTCCGTAGTGGCTGAACTGCCATGAATCCACGAGCTCGGAATTCGGCACGCGGGTCTTTTTGACCGTCATGCGATGCTCGGGGCCATTCGAGAGCAGATTGAAGGAAAGGAGGTAATCGAGGCCCTTGTCGAGAGCGGTGGCGTGAGAGCGGTTCACGCCGGAGTCACGCGGTGAACGGAGCACCTGGGTCCCACTCTCGGTTTCCTCGGTCATGAGATTAAACACACGCACCTGACCGCGACGCAGCAACGCGGTGCTGAGGCTATCAGCCAAGGCACGGCCGAGTTCCGGGCGGCGGGTGCCATCGACGGTCACATCCTCGGCAAAGATCGCCATCTTGGGCTTTTCGGCCTTCGCCACGCTTTCACCACCGTCATCGGCACGGAGGTGAGGAAGGCTCGCGAGGCTGGCAGCGAGAGCGAGGAGGGCGGCAGCGCGTGTTTTTTTCATAAGAGAGATCGCTGTTTGAGTCGGGCCTGAGGCTAGTGGTTCAATTTTGGTTTGGAAAGGGGAATATCCCGAGAGTACCGGCACATGAAAGAAGCCGAAGAAGCCTCCATGGAGAGCGTTTTGCATGCCGCATGAATGCTCTTCTTCGATCCACCCTCCACGGTAGCCTCGGCCTGGGCTTCGTGAGCCTGCTGGCCTACTCCGTGTGGGCTTTTGTGCCGCGAATCGCCGGGAGCGAGGTGGGCATGTATGCGCTCATCGCCCTAGTTTACCTACTCGGATCAGGTTTGGCGATGTGCGGGCTCATGAAAGGTGAAAACCGGCCTCGAAGGTTCTACGCCCTCTTTTTGCCCGCGTTTGGAGGTTATGCCGTGCTGTGGAGCCTGGCGTGGTTTTTGATCAAACATGAGCAGCGGGAATGGATCGCGGCGCTGGCTGGGACGCTGTTTTTCGCTTGGGTGGCGTGGATGCAGCTCGGCAAGGCTCGTGGCTTCTGGAGCGGAGCGGCGGTGCTTTTTGTGCTGCACACCGCTGGCTATTTCCTTGGCGGAAAATGGATGTATGGCCTCCTCGATCACGGCATCGAAGGCTGGGCCAAACCGCAGGTGGCCATCGTGGCCAAGCTCGGCTGGGGCTTGTTTCACGGCCTCGGCTTCGGAGCGGGTATCGGTTTTGCGCTGGGCTGGTGGCAAAGAGAGCCGAAGAGCTGAGTGCCTAGCCTACCGCATCACCCAGGCACGCGGAAGACTGCGCAAAAGGTCATCGAGCAGCTCTTTTCCGCCTTGGCTTTGCTCGGCGTGCTTTTTCGTGAAGGCGGAGGAGACGGCGGCACCGTTCAGGTAGCGCCCATCCAGCAGCGCATGCGATCCCAGCACCCGCACGAGATGCTGCTCCACTCCTGAACCCGGTGGCAGCACTTGGGAGGCGCTTTCGGTCATGCCATCCAGCGGTCCTACCCAGCGCCACTGCGCTGCCACCAATCGGCTGAGCACCTCAAATCCGAGGTGTGCCTGCGGATAGCCATTGGGACCATCCGGCACCGCCACCAAGCTGATGACGCGTAGATCGGGAGCGATTTCCCGCAGACTCGGAGCCGGGTCCTGCATCCACGGGTCCTGGCTCACCGACCGCACGTCCTCGATCACCTTCCTTCCATGCTGATCAAACAGCCGCACATACTGCCTCGTCGTGTGAGCAAAGGGCGGCCAGCCGCGGTAAAGCCAATCGGCCACCATCGACCCACGCAGAACACCGGCGAAGCTCACCATCAGCCGCACTTTGGCCCGTTCGCGGGCCGGCAGCTTCGCCGCCTCGTGGGAGAACCACTGCATCCAGTCCAGCCCACCCTTCGAGAAACCGGCGAGCATCGCCCGGTCCACCTGTGGCAGCTCTTTTTCCATCGCCACCTGCACCCGCAGGGCGTCCTGCTGCACAGTTTCATGCGGCTTGAGGTCGATCAGCCGAGCGTGCCAGCCCTGAGCACGGAGGGCTTCCACCACGTTTACGGCCACCCGCTTCGAAAGATCCGTCGCTGTGTGAAAGCCGCACAAAAAGTAGATCCCGGTCCGCTGCCGTTGCGCAAGCGTCAGACCTGCCATGGAATCCGCAAAGACAAACTGCTTGTCCGCATTGGCTCGCAGAAGTCTCTTTTCAAAGGCCCCGCCTCCCGCGTCCATCTTCTCCAAGCTCACCAGCAGGCGATCACGCGCCGTCTTCATCCCATCCTTCTTGCGCCACTCGCGTGCCTGCCGCACCAGATCATCCTCGGGCAGCTTCACCGGGGCCTGCTGGCAGGCAGCCAAGGACAACCCGGCAAGCACCGCGAGCACCCGGCACACCGCAGGCCAAGAGCATCGAATCATGGGAAGAATCCGAATCATCGAACGGCGAATGCGTTGCGCAGCCTGCCTCACGCCGCCGCTTTCAATACCTCGTGGGTGTGAATGGCGGGGTTCACGATGTCACGGACGAACTGGGCAGGCTCCGCACCTTCACCGAAGACGTAAATGCGAGTACGCAGCGTGAGACGAGTGATCTCAAAGCCGGGAGACGACATGCTGCGGAAGTAATTGAGGATCATTTCCTTCTCCAAATCGAGTGCGGCACCCTTCATGCCGTATTCGAGCACGAAGGCTGCCTTTGCATGGACTGGCTGGCCACCCATGCGGGCCTCTTGGCTGATCGAATCGACGAGCACCTTGTTCACGAAGGCATCCAGCGCGGCTTCATCGCCGCTGAACTCGATCTTATACACCCGCCCTTCACGATACTTCAGAGGCAGCGGATGTGGGGCGTAGAGCAGCTTGTGGCAGTCGCTTTCAGTGTCGAATTTGCCTTGGATTTCGAAGATTTTGGTCACGAGACTCGGGGGGGATGGTGGATGTGGTCCGTAGCAAGGTGCCGGGAGCGTGCAAGCCGGGCCTTACTTCGCGGCCGCTTTCAGCAAGGCGAACTGCGCCCTCATTTCGGCCATTCGGACGGCGTGGGCAGGGCTGGAGGCCAAATCACTCTCTTCCAGCGGGTCGGCCGTGAGGTCAAAGAGCTGCTCGGTGCCGTAATCCGGCCAGAGCATGTACTTCCAATCCTTCCGCACCAGCGCCTCGGAGGCTGGGATGATGTCCTTTGCCTTCACCACGCCGTGTTCGTAGAAATACTCGGTCCGCCAGGCGGGTGGGGCGGCCTCAGCGAGGTAGAGCGGGGCAAAATCCCGGCCCTGCATGGTCTCCGGGGCCTTCAATCCAGCAGCGGCGAGAATGGTGGGAGCGAGGTCGGCATTCAGCGTGAGGCTTTCATCCGTGCGGCCGTGCTTGGCAGCCGGAAGGCGGGGATCGCGAACGATGAGGGGGACGCGGATGCTTTCTTGGTGTGGATACCATTTGTCCGCCAACCCGTGCTCAGCGTGGAAGTAACCGTTGTCCGTGGTGAAGATGACGAGGGTATTTTCGAGCTGCCCCTGAGCCTTAAGTTCAGCGAGCACCTTCCCGCAAGCAGCGTCCACCTCCGTGGCGAGGCGGTAGTAGTTCTTCATGTATTCCTGGTAGCGCTCCGGCGTATCGAAGCGCCAGTGCCAGCGCACCCGGCTCTCGTTTTTCTCATGCGCCACAAAGGGCGGCAAACGGCGGAAATGGGCGTCAGTAGCCGTTTTCGGCACCGGAACGGTCACGTCCGTGTAAAGACTCATGCTCTCAGGTTGCGGAAGGTATTGCTTCGGATTCCGATCCTCGGCGTGGGTGGCAAAGAAGGCCAAAGTGAGGAGGAAAGGCTTATCCGCCGGGCGGGAGCGAAGGAATTCCAGGGCATCGACCTCGTTCTTCTTCGTGACGTGGATCTGGGAACCGTCGGGCTGCTTGATCCAGTGCGTCCCACTATATTCGCGGCCGAAATCAAAGTTCTCAGCCGGGAATTTGCCGTTGTGCCATTTGCCGATGTGACCGGTGAAGTAACCCGCTTCACGCAGCATGCCTGGGTAGGTTTGGCTCCACGGTGTTTTGAAAGGTTTGAAATCCCGATTCCCATGCCGGGACATCCACTGGCCGGTGAAGAGCGTGGCCCGGCTCACGCCGCAGATGGAGGTCGTGACGCAGTTGTGGGTGAACCGCACGCCTTCCTTGGCCAGAGCATCCAGATGGGGCGTTTTCACCACCGGGTTTCCGGCACAACCGAGCGTGTCATGCCTCCAATCATCCGCGAAGAGGACAACGACATTGAGAGGCTTGGCAGAGGCCGTGACAGCGAGAAAAAGAAGACCGAGAAAACGAAGCATGGTGAAAAGCAAACGAGGGTGAATGGCTTGGCTTTCAGGGGATTTGAAGTTGTTCACAATGTAACGCTTCAAATGTTTCTTTGACCTTTGATTGGCTCGTGCTCCTGTCGCGCCCCTCATGCGACGCCCCTGGATTAAAATCGAAGTCTCCACACCGGACAAACCGGAAATCTGTGCCATTGCCACCAAGCTCCGAATCGACTCGGACGCCGTGGTTGGAAAGCTCGTCCGCCTGTGGTCATGGGCTGAGCTCAACGGAGCAAAACCAAACGATTTAAACGTTACAAAAGAATTTCTCGACAAGCTCTGCGGACGCAAAGGTTTTGCCGAATCTGTCATTCAAGCGGGCTGGCTACTTGAATCTGGGGACAAGTTGGCTTTCCCGAACTTTGATCGGCACAATGGTAACGCTTCCAAAGTCCGAGGCCTCACCGCTCGCCGGGTGGAACAGCACCGAGTCCGAAAGGGTAAACCGAACGCTCCAAGCGTTACAAAAAAGGCGAAAAGAACGAAACAGGAACGTGCCGCAGAAGCTCCAAATGCCCAAATTCCGAATGACGCAGATCCCGTGGTAAAGGAAGAGATAATGGTCGTCACAGTAGCAGAAACGACCGAAACAACGCCTCCGAGCGTCACCGAAAACTTGACGAGTTCGCCGTTAGTCGAGCGTGTTGAAGCCGTGGCGATTGCACCGCTTCCTGAAGAAGCTTTTGAAGTGACCGAAGCGACCGAGGAAAAGCCCAAAAAGAAGCGCATTAAGGCCGCTAGCCTCGATGACGAACAGCCGATGTTGTTTTGAGCGAATCAAGCCCATGTAACGCTCAAATCGTATTATTCACCATTTGAATGAAGATGACCGCAGCAATTCTCGGCGAGTTTTTCGATGCAATTCCACCTTCCCTGAGACAAGGAAACTGATGCCCGCCCCCCTGCCCTCCCATCACGCCCGCCGCCCTTGGCGTATCCTGCACTCTGAAAGTTCCCGCGGTTGGGGCGGCCAAGAGCACCGGGTGATGGCGGAACTACGCGGATTTCAGGAGCGGGGGCATGAGGTGTTTCTGGTGGCCCATCCGAAGTCCCAGGTGCTCCGCCGGGCACAGGATTTTGGCATGGGCGTCGTCCCCTGTTTATTTGACCGCAAACGACTCCCTCTCGACGCCCTCCAACTGGCTTTTTGGCTCCGCCGGAACCGCATCGACATCGTCAATACCCACAGCTCGCGGGACGGCTGGCTGCTCGGGATCGCCGCCCGCCTTGCCCGCACGCCGCTCCTGATCCGCAGCCGGCACATTGATGTGGAATACCCCCATCCGAGCATCAGCAAGCATGCCTTCACGACCTTTGCGGATCACGTCCTGACCACCAGTGAACGCATCACCTCCCATTTCCGGCGGATTTTCCCCATCGCGGCGGAGGACATCACCACCCTACCGACTGGCATCGACACAGATCGCTTCACCTTGGAAGGTCCTCGCGCTGCGCTGCCTGTTCAGCCCGGCACGCCCGTCGTGGGCATGGTGAGCGTCCTGCGATATTGGAAGGGCCACGATACCTTCTTCCGTGCCATTCACCTCCTCCGCCAGAAGCGGGAGGCGATTCAATTCGTGGTCGTGGGTGGCGGGGATCTGCCCGTGTATCAACAAATCGCCATCCGAGATGGTGCCGGACCTGCCGTGACTTTCCTGGGGCACCGCGAGGATATCCCCGAAGTCCTGCGTGCTTTGGATGTGCTTTGCATTCCCTCCAAAGCACATGAAGGCGTCCCCCAAATCGGACTTCAGGCCCTCGCCTGCCAGACGGCGGTCGTCGGAAGCGATTGCGGCGGTATCCCGGAGATCATCCGAGATGGCGAAACAGGGCGCATTTTCCCTGCTGGGGACCACGAAGCCCTCGCCAGCCGCATTTTGGAAACCCTCGAGCAAAAAGCTGAAACCGACCGCCTCCGCCAGGCTGGCCGTCGCCGGGTGGAGGAGCATCACAGCATTGAGGTGATGCTCAACAAGTTGGAGGCGCTTTACCGCCGTTACCTGCCCGCGTGACAAAAAAAGGCCGCGCCAGCCTTTCGGCGGACGCGGCAGCAAAGGTTTCTGTCTGGTTTATTTCGCATCGAGCGCCTCTTTGATGGCTGCGACAACCTGCGGAGCGTCCGGCTTGTCACCCGGCTCGAAGCGCTTCAAAATCTTGCCGTCCTTACCAACGAGGAACTTGCCAAAATTCCATTTCACATCGCCTGGGAAGGGTGAGGCGGGGCCGCTGAGCACCTGGTAGAGCGGATGCTGCTCGGGGCCTTTGACGACGACCTTGTCGAACATCGGGAAGGTCACTTTATACTTCGTGGAGCAGAACTCCTTGATCTCCTCATTCGTGCCCGGCTCCTGCTTGCCGAAGTCATTGCAGGGAAAGCCGAGGACGGCGAGACCGTCTTTCTTGAAGTCCTGATTGAGCTGCTCGAGCTGCGCATACTGCGGCGTCTTCCCGCACTTCGAGGCGACGTTGACAATGAGCATGACCTTTCCCTGGAAGGCTTTGAGGGAGGTTTCTTTGCCGTCAATGTCCTTCAATGGGACATCATAGACCGACTTCGGCGCATCTGCGGCGCTCAAGGCAACCGCAGCAAGGAGGGTGGTAGCGAGGGTGAGTAATTTCATGGGCGGAAGAAACGCCGCCCGCCATCGAATCCTTCATCGTCCCAGCACTAGCACGCCGAGCGGAGGCAGATCGACGACAATGCTCCAGGGCTGGCCTTGCCATGGCACCTCCTGAGCCTGGAAACCTGCCCCAGCACTCACGCCACTGCCAGCGTAGATTGGGGCGTCGGTATTGAGCAGCTCGCGGTAGCTGCCTGCATCCGCGATACCAGCACGATACCCTTTTCGAGGCACGGGGGTGGCATTCACGAGCACATAGACCTTGTCGCCATCCGGTGAAGTGCGTGCGAAGGCAAAGACGCTGCCTTCCGCGTCGTTCGCATCGAGCCAGAAGAAGCCGCCTGCCTCGTGGTCCCAGGCGTGGAGGGCTTTTCGGCTGGTGTAGAGATGGTTAAGGTCTTTCACGAGACGCTGCAGGCCGCTGTGCTCTTCACCGAGGAAGAGATGCCAGTCGAGGCTCGCATCATGCTTCCACTCATTCCATTGGCCGAACTCACCGCCCATGAAGAGGAGCTTCTTGCCCGGATGCATCCACATCCACGCCAGGAACATGCGCAAATTGGCAAACTTCTGCCAGCGGTCGCCGGGCATCTTGTTGATGAGGCTGCCTTTGCCATGCACGACCTCATCGTGGCTGAGGACGAGGATGAAATTCTCGTCGTAGGCGTAGATCATCGAGAAGGACGCCTCGCCGTGGTGGTATTTGCGATGCACGGGCTCCTTCTGCATGTAGCGCAGGCTGTCATTCATCCAGCCCATGTTCCATTTGAAGCCGAAACCGAGCCCGCCGGTGCTCACCGGCCGTGAGACGCCGCCCCAGGCGGTGCTTTCCTCCGCGATGATGGTGGTGCCGAGATGGTTGGCATAGCACACACTGTTCAGCTCTCGCATGAAAGCGATGGCGTCCAGATTTTCACGGCCACCGAGGTAGTTGGGCACCCATTCACCGGCGTTGCGTGAGTAATCGAGGTAGAGCATCGAGGCCACGGCATCCACACGGAGGCCGTCGATGTGAAACTGGTCCAGCCAGTAGAGAGCATTGGCGACGAGGAAGTTCTTCACCTCGGTGCGGCCGTAGTTAAAGATGAGCGTGCCCCAGTCCATATGCTCGCCTTGGCGCGGGTCCGCATGCTCATAGAGGGCACTGCCATCGAATTTGGCTAAGCCGTGGTCATCCTTCGGGAAATGGCCGGGCACCCAGTCAAGGATGACCCCGAGGCCATTTTGATGACAGCGGTCCACGAACTCGCGGAACTCGTCCGGGTTCCCGAAACGACTCGTCGGAGCATAATAACCCGTCACCTGATAGCCCCACGAGCCATCAAAGGGATGCTCGGCGATGCCCATCAGCTCGATGTGGGTGAAACCAAGCCCCTTCACATAGGGAATCAAATCGTCCGCCAGCTCGCGGTAGCTCAGCCACCGCCCGCCATCGTTCATGTTCCGCTTCCACGAGCCCGGATGCACCTCGTAGATGCTCATGGGGGAATGATACAAATCCGCTTGAGAGCGGCGCTGCATCCATTCGCCATCGGACCAACGGTAGCGTTTGAGGTCAAAGGTAAGGCTCGCGGTGGCCGCGCCATGCTGGCCATAAACAGCCATCGGATCACTTTTCACGCGTAAATGCCCGTGCTGGTCGTGCAGTTCGAATTTGTAGTGCGCGTTCTCCTTCACACCCGGCACGAAAAGTTCCCAGACACCACTTTCACCCCGCATCTGCATCGGATGCACACGCCCGTCCCAGCCATTCCAGTCGCCGATGACGCTCACATCCCGGGCATTCGGTGCCCAAACGGAGAAATGGCAGCCTTCCGGCGTGAGATGCGCTCCGAGCACCTCCCACAGCCGCTGATGAGTGCCTTCACGGAAAAAGTAGATGTCCTGGTCGCTAATAGGAGACGTCATGGAACTCCACCCATGAAGCCCAGGCGTCGGAAATCAATGAGCGATCCGTGAATCCAGCGCTAGCCGCCCATCGAGACCGCCTGTTTTCCGTGGCGTGAATCTCAAAGCGAGACTCTGCGGGCTCAAATCTCGTGACGAGAATCTGACGAGCCACAAATGCCAAAAAGGAGGCAATTGAGGTCAAATTCACGATTTTTAGCCTCAATAGTGAGAAAATATGAAATTATGATAACAAAGTCCTTGCAACTGCGATATAATTCCCATAGTATCCACTCACAATTCAAAACAGCCATGAAAACAGCCTCTCCTCACACCCTTCACCTCCGCCGCTCCAAGCAGGGCTTCAGCTTCTTCGAAATGATGATGTTTGTAGCTATCATCGGCATCATCGTCGCCATCTTGGTTCCAATGTGGGGCAACAATGATGCCTTCTATGCGGCTCGTGACCGCCGCAACGCTCAGGAACTCGTCTCGATCAACACCATGGCCTCGGCCGCTGGTTTGAACTTTGTCATGGATGAGAAGGGCCAGGCTCGTGAAGACCTCCTCGAAATCCTTCATGACATCAGCCAAGGCGACTCCGTGAAGCGTGGCGCTCTCAAAGGCCGCCATTATTCCGTTCCCGGCCTCAGCAATGAAGACATCGCCGGTGCCGCGAACTACATCACCATCGAAAACGGTGAACTGCGCTACTCCTTCGAGCGGAAGCCCGTCACCCGTGGAGGTGGTAGCCTCTAAACCCTTTCGCCGCCCCGCTCTGTAGTTCTTCTGGCTGTTGGCTCCAGGGCGGGGATTGGCGACTTCTTCTCTTTCTAAAACGCCCGGATCTCATGATCCGGGCGTTTTTGCTTTCACCCCTCAAGCCAAAGGAATCCCTGGAGGATTCCCGGTTGATGCCACCGCGCCCTCCCGCTAGCATCGCGCCCACCATGTCCAAACCTCTGCAAATTCTCACCTGGATCGCCATCTCCGCCCTTGGAGCCGGTTCGGTCGCTTTTTCGGCTCTTCACAAGGGAGAAACCATCAACGCCCTCTGGATCGTGGTGGCCGGTATGTGCTCGTTTGCGGTGGCGTATCGCTTTTACAGCAAGTGGCTCATCACGAAGGTGCTGGTGCTCGACAAGCACCGCGCTCCGCCCTCGGTGACGCATAAGGACGGCAAAGACTTCGTGCCGACAAACAAGTGGGTCGTCTTCGGACACCACTTCGCCGCCATCGCCGGACCTGGACCACTCGTCGGGCCGGTGCTCGCGGCGCAGTTCGGCTATCTGCCGGGCATGCTGTGGATTTTGATCGGTGCCACGCTCGGCGGCGGTGTGCATGACGCCATCGTGATGTTTGCCTCCATCCGCCGCGGCGGCAAATCGGTGGGCCAGATGCTCAAAGAAGAGGTGAATCCCGTCGTCGGCTTCGTGGCGATGATTTCCGTGCTGGCGATCATGACGATCCTCCTTGCCGTGCTTGGCCTCGTGGTGGTCAAAGCGCTCGCTGAGAGCCCCTGGGGCCTCTTCACCATCGCGATGACGATCCCGCTGGCCTTCATCATGGGGTTCGGTCACACGATTTTCGGCGTGAGCGTGCGAAACATCACAATCTTTGGCATCGTGGGCCTCATCGTCAGCGTGTGGGCGGGCAGCAATCTCAAGGAATGGGGCATCGAGCACTTCTTTGACTACAAAGGCGAGACCATCGCATGGTCGATCATGATCTACGGATTCGCGGCCTCCGTGCTGCCGGTGTGGATGCTCCTCGCGCCGCGTGACTACCTCAGCACCTTCATGAAGATCGGCACGGTGGCCGTTTTGGCCGTGGTGGTCATCTGGGTGGCTCCCGAGCTGCAAATGCCGAAGCTCACCAAGTTCGTCGATGGTACCGGCCTCGTCTTCCTCGGCTCCGTTTTCCCCTTTGTGTTCATCACCATCGCCTGTGGAGCGATTTCAGGCTTCCACGCGCTGATTTCCTCCGGCACCACGCCCAAGCTGCTTGATAACGAGGCCGACATCCGCAGCGTCGCCTATGGCGCGATGGTCACCGAGATGCTCGTGGCCCTGATGGCGCTCGTCGCCGCCTCCGCCCTGCTTCCTGGCGAATACTTCGCCATCAATGCCGGCATTAACAAGACCATGGCCCCCGCCCAGGTCGTGGAGGTCATTTCCAATGCGGGATTCCCAGTCACCGTCGCAGGCATGGACAAATTGGCTGCCGACATCGGCGAAAAAACCATGTTTGGCCGCGTGGGCGGTGCGCCGACCTTTGCCGTCGGCATGGCGCAGATGTTCGCACGTGCGTTTGGCCCTGCCTGGATGTCGTTCTGGTATCACTTCGCCATCATGTTCGAGGCCTTGTTCATCCTCACCACCATCGACGCGGGCACGCGAGTGGGACGCTTCATTCTCCAGGACTTCCTCGGCGGCATCTGGAAGCCGCTGGGCAATACTCGCAGCCTTCCGGCAAACGTTTTCGCCAGCGCCGTGCTCGTCGCCGCGTGGGGTTACTTCCTCTATCAAGGCGTCGTCGATCCCCTCGGCGGCATCAACACGCTGTGGCCGCTCTTTGGCATCGCGAACCAGCTCCTCGCCGTGATCGCCTTCTGCCTCGGCACCACGATTCTCATCAAGATGGGCAAGGCCCGCTACCTACTCGTCACCGTGATCCCGCTGCTCTTCCTCATGAGCGCCACCTTCACCGCGGGCTACATCAAGCTCTTCGATAAAGACCCGCGCATGGGCTTCATCTCCGGTGCCAAGTTCTACGGCGACAAAATGGCCGCCGGAGGCACCCCGGCAGAAATGAAGGTCTGGGCCGCCCAGCAGTTCAACTTCACCGTGGACACCTTTGTGACCGCCTTCTTCCTCCTCGCCGTCGCCATCATCTTCCTCGGCTGCCTGCGTGAGTGGATCAAGCTCCTCAACGGCTCGAAGAAGATCGTGCTCAATGAGGAAGCCTATGTGGCGCTGCCGGAAGGCGCGTAAGCCCCCGTCGTAGCGGAAAACGTCAGTTTTCCAAAACCGAGCGTCTCAAGAGCGGTCCCCATCACTCTTCGGCGTGCTAACGCCCGCCGCTACACGATTCCGCCAAACCAGCGATGCCCCTTCCCCGTCCCTCCACCAGCGCCATTCTCGGCGCGGTGATGGCGTTTGGCCTGTGGGGCGTGCTGCCGGTGTATTGGAAGCAGATCGGCCATCTCGGCAGTGATGTGGCGCTGGCGCAGCGGGTGGTGTGGACGATGGCCACGGTGCTGCCACTGCTCATGCTGCGCGGCGAGTGGACAGGCTTTCTCCGATCACTTCGCAGCCTCACGCTGATCAAAGCCCACGCTTGGTCCGCTTTCCTTCTCGCGATCAACTGGGGCGTCTTCGTGTGGGCGGCGCAGCATGGGCGCATCCTCGATTGCAGCCTCGGCTACTTCATCAATCCGCTGCTCAATGTGCTGATCGGCAGCTTTTGGCTCGGAGAGAGCCTTTCACGTCTGCAAAAGCTCAGCATCGCCTCCGCCGCTGGCGGTGTGGTCACGCAGCTCGTGCTCGTGGGCCGCTTTCCGTGGATCGGACTGCTGCTAGCGGGCAGTTTTGCGCTTTACGGCCTCGCCAGACGTCGCTCGCCGCTCGGATCGCTGCCGGGCCTCGCCATGGAAACCATCGTCGGCATCCCCATCGCCATCGTGTATCTCCTTTGGAGCCAACAATGCGGCACTCCCATCTGGGGCACGGTCTCCACGCGAGACCTGCTGCTCATCTTGGGCCTCGGCATCATCACCACCATTCCCCTACTCGGCTTTGCTCGTGGTGCTCGCGAACTCCCCTTTGCCCTGCTCGGCGTGCTGCAATTCCTCGCGCCTACCGGCCAGTTCCTCGTCGGCGCTTTCGTGTATGGCGAGCCGGTCAATGCCGCTTCGCTCGTGTCCTTCGGCCTCATTTGGACCGGTGTGGCCTTGTTCTGCGGCAATCTGTTTCTCCACGCCCGACGTAATCAGGCCAGCCCCTGATCATGCCCTCCACCTTCCACGCCAGCACGCCCCTCGCCGCCAGCGCGGAGGTCATGTTCGCCTTCCACAGCGATCCGCGAAACATCGTCCACGTCATGCCACCGACGCTGAAACTCGTGAGCCTGCAAACCGATGGCCCGGCGCAGGAAGGCCGCTTGCTCGAACTTCATTGCCGTGACTGGGGCTTCATCCCCATGCGCTGGAAATGCCGCTGGCACACCGTGCAACCTCCCCGCGTGCTCGTGGACGAGATGCTCGAAGGTCCCTTCGCTCAATTCGTGCACGAACACCGCTTCGAGCCGCTCCCGCAAGGCGGCTGCCTCATGCACGACACCATCACCTATGCCTTCGGCCGCTCCTGGTGGGGCAAACTGATCTCCGAGACCGCCGTGCGACTCTACCTGATGCTCCTCTTCGCCTACCGACACCACCGCACGCGACAGTGGGCGAGCCGCTGAACGGAATTACCGCGACCAAATCGCCATTCTCCGATTACAATCGGCCTGCATCCTGCGTTTACAGGGTGCCACAGCGGCACCCACGAGCTTCCCATGATCGCACGCACCATCCTCGACGCCCGCATCGCTGAAGTCCGTGAGGCCTTGCGTAAGGCGCGGCTCCTCCGGCACATGGCGGTTGTTTTTCTCCTCGGCCTCGTCGTTCGCGGCAGTTTCCTGCTCGCCACCTGGCAGGGCATCAAATTGCCGAAGCAGCTCGACCGCTGGTCCATGCTCGGCCTCATCCTCCTGGTGCTCATCGCCTACCTCAAAGGCCGCCGGAATATCTGGAGTGATCGCGACATCGCCCGGCTCATTGAGCAAAAGCATCCCTCGCTCGATTCGCTGCTGCTCACCGCCCTCGAGCACGAGTCGCAAGCCGAAGAACCCGCCGGCTACCTCCACGAGCGCCTCATCGATCACGCCCTCGCCCGCTCCGCCACGCAAAACTGGCCCATCACCGTTGCCGACAAACCTTACCGCCGCGCCCTCGCCGCCGCCTGGATCGCCGTGCTCGCCTTCCTCGCCACCGACATCGCCTTGAGGTTCAACGCCCCAAATCAAAAATCAAAAATCACCAATCAGCAATCTGCGGTTCCCTCCCCGACTTCCACTTCCTTCACCGCCACCCTCACCCCCGGCGATGCCGAAGTAGAACGAAACTCCCGCGTCATCATCGAAGCCCGCTTCACCGGCCCTGTTCCGGCCGATGCCACGCTCGTCACCTCCGATCTCGATGGCACAGAGCGTGAACGCCAGCCCATGCGTCTCACCGTCGATGGCCAGGTCTTTGGCGGCATGATTGCGAAGGCAGACCGCCACACGCGTTACCGTGTCGAGTTCGCCGGAGAAAAGTCCGCGCCGCACACGCTGACCGTCTTCGACTATCCCGCCCTCGTTCGCAGCGATGTCATCGTCAGCCCGCCCGATTACACGAAGCTCCCCGCCAAAGAGACCAAGAACACCCAGAAGGTCACCGCCCTCGAAGGCTCGAAGATCGCCTGGAAGATCCAAGTGAACAAACCGCTCCTTGCTGGAAGTGATGCGGGCACTCCTGCCCGCACCTCCCCCTTCGAGCCCCACCTCACCGCCGCCGAGCTCTTCGGCGAGGACCAGTCCGTCATCCCGCTCACGCCTTCCGCCGAGGATCCCACGCTGCTTGAGGCCGTCCTCACCGCCACCACCTCGCAAAAGTATCGCCTGCACCTTGTCGATGAGGCGGATCGCGGGAACAAAAACCCGCCGTGGTTCACCGTCACCGTGCAGAGCAATCAGCTCGCGAAGATCGAGGTCGTGTTTCCGAAGCGCGACATCCAGGTATCGAGCCTTCAACAGCTTCCCGTCGAAGCCAAAATCTCCGATGACCTCAGCGTCGTGAAATCGGGCGCGGTCTTCAGCATCAATGGCAATGAGAAGGAAGTCGCCTTCACCCATGCCGCCACCGAGCCGCGGAAGAAGCAGGATGTACGTGCCGAATTGCTCCTTGAAAAAGAAGGTGCTCAGCCACGCCAGCTCGTCAGCTACTACGTGTGGGCCGAGGACACCGGACCGAAGGGCGAGGTGCGTCGCAACATGAGCGACATGTTCTTCGCCGAGGTGCGGCACTTCGAGGACATCTTCCGCGAGGCAGAGGCACCACCACCCGAGCCCGGCCAGCCCAAACCGAAGGCGCAGAAGCTCATCGAACTGCAAAAGCAGGTCGTGAACGCCACTTGGAAACTCATTCGCGATGCCAATGGCGGTCGCCCCATGGAAAGCCTCGCGCCTGATGCGGGTGTCGTGCATCAGAGCCAGGGCATCGCCATGGAGCAGACGAAGGAGGCCATGGAAGAAGTCGAGGATGCCGAGGTGAAGAAGTATCTCACCGAGGCTTGGAAGAGCATGAAGGACGCTCTCGATCCGCTCAATCAGGCCGCGGAGGAAAAGAAGCGCTCGCCTTTGAACCAGGCGCTTACCTTTGAGCAAAGCGCCCTCGAATGGCTGCATCGGGCGCAGAGCCGCGAGCATCAGGTCATGCGTCAAAACAGCCCGCCCATGGCCGGAGCGCCGCAGGAGGCCAATAAGAACCAGATCATGGACCTCGAGCTGAAGCAGAAAGAGCAGCGCTACGAGGAGGAAAAAGCCGCCACCGAAGAGCAGACCGCCGAGCAGCAGGAGAACCTCCAAGTCTTGAACCGCCTCAAAGAACTCGCCCGCCGCCAGGAGGCACTCGCAGAGAAGATGAAGGAACTGCAAAACCAGCTCGCCCAGGCCAAAAGCGAATCCGAGAAGCAGGAACTCGAAAATCAGCTCAAACGCCTCCAGGCCGAGCAGGAGCAGCTCCTGCGTGATCTCGATGATCTCAACGACCGCATGGAGAAACCCGAAAACGCCCAGCAGATGGCCGAGGCCAAGGAGCAGCTCGAAAAGACCCGCGAGCAGGTCAGCGATGCCGTCGATCAACTCAAAAACGAGCAGCTCACCGATGCCACGAACTCTGCCACCCGCGCCCAACGCGAGCTGGAAAAGATGCAGGAAGACTTCCGCCAGAAGACCAGCAAGAAATTCGCCGAGGAGATGAAGCAGATCCGCCAGCAGGCGCAGCAAGCCGCCGAGGCGCAGAAGAAGATCAGCGAGTCCCTCGAAACCCAAAAAACCGCCGAAAGCGATCTCGCGCAGAGCCTGCAAAATCAAAGCCAGGCCCGCCAGATGACCGAGCAGCAGGAAAACGTCGAGAAGCTCCTCAACAACATGCGCCAGCTCAGCGAGCAGGCCGAGCAGAGCGAGCCTCTCCTGCACAAGAACCTCTACGACGCCGTCCGCAAAGCCCAGACCAGTGGCCTCGAAGAAAACCTCCAGGAAGCCCGCGATCAAATTCGCTACGGCAGCGCCGCCGAAGCCAAGGACGCCGAACGTAAAGCCGCCAACGCCATCGACGAACTCCAAAAAGGCGTCGAAAAAGCCGCCGAAAGCGTCCTCGGCAGCGAAAGCGAAGCCCTCCGCGTGGCCAAGAACGAACTCGATAAGCTCATCAAGGAAGCGGAGGAGCAGGCAGCCAGTCAATCCGGTCAAAAAGGTCAATCCGGTCAAGAGGGTCAAGAAACACCCAAACCGTCCGAAAAGCCCGTCGAAGCCAAAGCCTCCCCCAAACCCGGCGAAGGCCAGAAACCCAGCGAACAAGGCCAGCCCAAAGGCGAAGGCCCGAAACCTCAAATGGCCCAAAACGGCCAAGAACTCGGAGATGGCCAAGGCCAGCCCCAAGGCGAAGCCAAAGACTCTCCCTCTCCCCGCCCAGGAGAAGGACAACAGCCCGGTCAGCAACGGGGAGAGGGCCGGGGTGAGGGGCAGCCTCAAACCGCCGAAAACACCCCCAAACCCACCGAAGGCCAAGGCCAGCCCCAAGGCGAAGCCAAAGACTCTCCCTTTCCCCGCGAAGGAGAAGGCAAACAGCCCGGTCAGCAACGGGGAGAGGGCCGGGGTGAGGGGCAGCCTCAAACCGCCACCAACACAACCGATCCCTCCGATCCCAGCCAAAGCGGACGAGGGCGTCCGCGCTCCACTCAAATCACCGGCGGTGCCCTGCCGGATTCCCTCTTCTTCGACGACGCCAAAGAACAGCCCGATCCAAACGTCTTCACCGGCGATGGCTACGAGCGCTGGAGCGACCGCCTGCGCAATGTGGAAGAACTCCTCAACAACCCCGAACTCCGAAACGACGCCGCGAAGATCCTCGACCGCGCTCGCGAGCTGCGCGTGAATCTCAAACGCAGCAACGAAGCCCCGCAGGTCTCCTTTTTGAACCAACGCATCACCGCCCCGCTCATCGAGCTGCGTGACCGCGTGGTGGAAGAACTCTCCAAGAAGGACAGTGGCAAAAACCTGGCTCCCGTGGACCGCGATCCCGTGCCCGCCGAGTTCCGCGACCTCGTGAAGCGCTACTACAAGGAACTCGGCGCTGGAAAGTGAGCCCGTTCTCGCGTTTCGTTGCCGAATGCCCGATTTCCTGACGCTGCACACCGAGGAGGCCGCCCACTCGTTCCCATGCCCGCCGCAGGCCGTGCTCGTGCTCGGCAGCAGCGAGGCCTGCGATCTCGCTTTCGATGGCGATGACATCGCGACTCGTCACATGGAAATCCGGCGGCTTGAAGACTCACGTTTCCAGCTACGCAGCCTCTCCGCCGAGCACCGGCTGAATGTGAACGGCGTCACCGCCAGCGAGCTGGAAGTCGAGACGCCCTTCCGGCTTCGTCTCGGCGGTGACTTGCTTGATTTCGCCCTCGTCGCGGAACAGCCAAAGCCCTCCCCAGCCTCCAGTGGCAATCGCCGTCGCGATTACATGCTCGGCAGTGCCCGCGTGCGGCAACGCCCGTCCACGCCGGTGCCAGAACCAGCGCCGGAGCCGGAGCCATCTCCGCTGGTGGCACCTTTGGTCGTGCCACCACCCTTTCCTTCACCACCTCCGCCAACGGTGAATCATGTGCAGGTGCTTCGTCCGGTGAATGATCCCTGGAAGGAAGCCCCCATCACGACACCGAAGTCCGACGATGGCTGGTGGGTCGTCGCCGTCATCGCCGGGCTGCTGGCACCGGCCGTCCTGTATTTCGGCTACCAGTTCCTTGCTCCAACGCCACGCGAAATCATCGCCGAAGCCCCCAAGCCCAAAGCCATCGAGGCCCCGGCTCCGAAGCCCATTGTCAAAGCCGCCCCCGCGCCTGCTCCAGCGCCACCCACCGATACTTACCGCGAAGACGCCCTCGCCGCCGCGAAGGCCTTTTTGGACTCGTGGAATGAAAACGATGCCTCCGGCGTGCTTCGCTTCGTGAGTCCCGCGCCCGCGAATTACTTCGAGATGCCGAACCCGGCCTCCGAGCAGGTTTTGAAGCTCGAAGAAGCCTTCCGCGATCACTGGCCGCAGCGCAGCCTCCGCGCCGAGGGCACGCCCACCGCCTCGCGAGCCGGTGAAAGCCGTTTCGAGATCACTCAGCGCTACCTCTTTGACCTTCGCGGCCTCAACCACCGCCATGCCACCGGCTCCGGCACGCTCTTCGTCACCCTCGAACGCATCGCTCCCAAGACCTGGCTCGTCACGCGGGCCACCGACAAGATCGAACTCACCACCACCGAGCCATCCCGCGACGCCTTCTCCCCCGCCGTCTCACTTCGCGATCTCCACCCCGTGCTCAGCGAGGAAGAACTCAAGCTCAAGGCCAAGGACGATCTCGCCGCGCTGGTGAAGGCCGGCAATGCCAAGGCCACGCTCACCGCCATCCTCGAAAACGCCGCCAAACATCCGAACGAAACCTTCTGGCGCTTCGCCACGGACAAAACCTGCGATGCCCTCTCCCGCGCCCTCTTTGCCCATGGCGAATGGCCTGATCCCACCTGCCTCGTCGAAGTGCAAAAACTCTCCGACCTCGGCGTGCCCACCGCCATGCTGCTCCACGGGCATCTGCTGCGCGGTGGGTATCTCCTCCCACGAAACACCGCCGAGGGCGAGGTGCTCTACCGCAAGGCTTACGAGACCACGAAGAGCCGCGAAGCCCGCTTTTACTATGCCGAGTCCCTCTTCATCGGCGGCGAGCATCCACGCGCCTCCGCCATCGCCCTCGCCACGATGGTCAGCTCCAAGCATCCGCTGGAGGCTTACCTCGCCGCTCACTTGCTTTGGAAAAAGGCCGAGCTGGATCCCTCCCTCTGGCAGCAGGTCTATGAAACCGCCGCCCGTGCCGCCACCCAGCATCCGCCCGCCAAAAACCTCGCCGGCCTCGTCCTCCTCAAACACGGCCAGACCACCAAAGAACGACAGGCCGGCTTCACCCTCATCCAAAAAGCCGCCGAAGAAGGCGTCACCGAAGCCATGAAGAACCTCAGCGCCTGCTACGAATACGGCGACGGCTGCGCCCGCAACCCCACCGAAGCCGCCTCCTGGAAAACCAAATCCGAAACCACCCCACCACCGCCCAAAAAGCACTTCAGCGAGTTTGAGCCACTTTGAGTCGGGGCACGCTGAAAGAGTGGGAGAGAGCTTTTGCAAATTCTCCTACGCAGGGTGCGTCACCGGAATGATGTAGGACGACTGTGGCGACTGCCGATCGTCTATTTCGGTGTGAGTGTGCCCAGCGAGTACCCATCAGCCGGGCGTACTCACGCCACATCACCCTACGACATCAATCCCGCTATACACCCGTTACCGCTCAGTTCACTTCAGCTTCGCCTTCACCTCGGTGAGCAGCGCTTTCAGTCCCTCGCTCACCTGATGCCAGCCGATGCTGCGGGGGGTGAAGGAGTTGATGGCATGGTTATCGCGGGGCAGACCTTGCGGCACGCGCTTCCTGCGTTCTTTGAGCCTCTTGAGCGGCGGGCTGTTGGCAAAGGAGTCCACCCAATCGCAGGGCTCGAGGATGATCGGCACAAACACCGCCTTGTTCGACAAATGCCGGTTCAACGCAGGCCGCAGTTCATGCTGATTGATGTAGCCGCTGGCCAGCGAGGCGGTGCTGGTGAGAAAGATCACCACGTCGGCTTTGGTGATCTCTTCTTGAATCGCCCGGTCCCAATCCATGCCCGGCTGGATGCGGCGGTCGTGCCACACCTTGTGGATGAGGCCCAGATTCTTCAGCACCGTCAGGTGTAGGTTCAGCGTCTTGAGATGGCGCTCGTCTTGGTGACAATAGCTGATGAAGAGGCGTGGCTTGGGCTTCGAACGTCGGCGCGGGGGGCCTGATCCTAACGTGGTCCACCCACGAATATCGTCTTTGAACTTTTCGGCTGGATCTCGAGGAACCTCCGGCAGCCTCCCCTCCTCCGTACCGAACTCATCCAGCTCCTTCTTGGTCACCACCTCCGCACTGCCCTCGCTGGTCTCCACCGCCGTTTTGGTTTTGCCCTTCAGCTCATCTTTCTCCAGTGTCGGCACCTTCACCCACACCCGCTCGCCTTCGGCCACGACTTCCGTGCGCTCGGTGAATTCCAAGCCGGTGATTTGGGCGTTCAGGCCGTTCAGTTCATCGCGGCAGAGACCGGCGAGATCGCGGCGGGCATCGGGGTTGCATCCGATGGCGGTGACTTCCACCTCGGTCTTGGAGACGGCGCGAACCAGGGCGCGGGCTTCATTCAGGGTCAACACGGTGCCACTGGCCCACTGCATCTGCGGCTCCATCAGCGGATGGGTGCGCACGATGAACTGCGCCAGCAGGCCGGGCGGCACCGAGTTGTAGGTGTAGCGCAGGCGCGCGGCATCCTCGGGTGCAGCCTTGCCAAAAACTTCCACCCCCGCAGGCTGGCTGTCGGGCAAGGCCAGGGGGACCAGCCAGCGCTGAGGCGGCCATTCCTCACCCAGCGGATACGCCGCCTCGAAGCGCTCCATCAGGCGCATCAAATAGAAGTGCAGCTTCGGCTCATGCTCGCCGTGGTCTCCCGCGCCCAGCACGGCGGGGAGGTCGCTCTGGTTCAGCTCACCTTTCTGCGTGGTCGCATGGCGGATGAGGTTGTAGCAATGGTGCGTCACCCAGTTCGGACGCAGCACTGTGTTGTCGTGTAGGCGCTCGTCATCGGCGTAGTTCAGCGCCACACCGAGCGTGTGCAGATCGCGGCTGGCAGCGTCTTGCCCCTTGGCATCCGTCACGCCGCAGCCTGCACAGATCATGCGCCACTCATCGTAGCTCACATGCGGACGGTCCTGCTGCACTTTGCGGATAGCTTCCTTCACGTCCCACCATTTCTTTGGGTAGCCCTGGCGCACCCAGGGCTTCACCTTCGGATCATCCATGAGCTCGCAGAGGCGTGCGCGCAGGTCTTCAATGCCGCGTCCATCCTCACAATCGGTCTCAATGAATGCACAAATGGACGGGTGGCGCTCCTGGAGCGCACCACGATCCACCTTCACCGTGGCTTGGTTCGATTTGTTCAGGGCCACGAGTACCGGTGGGCTAGTCTTCGTGCCATCGGCCTGGGTTTCGGTGCCATAGCTCTCAATCAGCTTCAGCCAGTATTCCGCATCCTCCCCGGCCATGTCCTCCCGCTGCGTCAGCACCAGGATGTAGATGGTGCGGTGGGAGAGGAAGTAGCGGTGCATCGAGTGCGTGATCACTTGCCCAGCAAAATCCCACACATGTGCCGTCACCGGCTCACCTGCGCAGCCGCGCATCACCCAGTCGCTCAGCGCGATGCCCGGCGTCTCCTTCTCCTTGGGATCAAAGCGGTCATGCACCAGCCGCCGCACCAGACTTGTTTTACCCGCGCTGCCCCGACCGACGAGCACTAGGCGCACCTCATTCAGCGCACGCTCACCTTGCTGCACGCGGGCAAAGTAGTGATCCAAAATCCCGCGCGGCGCAGCGGCGGTGCCTTTATTGCTTATAACATCCTGCCAAGAAGGGCCGAGCACCTCCGCTGGCAGGTCCAGGTCGGGATTGCCGTGGAGGAAAAGCCCCTTCAGCGCCTTGAGCTGGCCTAGCTCTGGCGGCAGCGCGGTAAGCTGGTTCTTGTCGAGGTAAAGCCCCGTCAGCGCCGTGAGCTGGCCTAGCTCCGGCGGCAGCGTGGTGAGCTGGTTGTTGTTGAGGGCAAGCCCCGTCAGCGCCGTGAGCTGGCCTAGCTCCGGCGGCAGCGCGGTGAGTTGATTGTTGGAGAGGGCAAGCTCCCTCAGCGCCCTGAGCTGGCCTATCTCCGGCGGCAGCGCCGTGAGCTGGATGTTGTCGAGGAAAAGCACCTCCAGCGCCGTGAGCTGGCCTAGCTCCGGCGGCAGCGTGATGAGCTGGTTGCTGGAGAGGCGAAGATCGCTCAGCGCCGTGAGCTGGAATAGCTCCGGCGGCAGCGTAGTGAGCTTATTGTTTTCGAGGCCAAGCCCCGTCAGCGCCGTGAGCTGGCCTAGCTCCGGCGGCAGCGCAGTTAGCTGGTTGTTGTCGAGGCGAAGAATCGTCAGCGCCCTGAGCTGGAATAGCTCCGGCGGCAGCGCGGTGAGGCCGAGGCCAGCCAGGTTAAGCGCCGTCCCTTGCTCCACCCAGCATTTCGCGATCCTTTCCCTCGCGTTCTCGTAGGCGCCCTGAGCTAGGAGGGTCATGGTCGGCGGCGGGGGCATGGAGTTGGAGGATGAATGGCAAAGGCGGAATGTCGAGCTGAGAGCGGTAGGAAGCCTTTGAGCCCTGCCGCCTAACGTCACGCGGCCTTCTTTTTCAGCCTGCCTGCCTTGGCACCTTCCTCGTCACGCTCGACGAGGCCATCACGCAGGCGGATGATGCGGGTGCAGCGTTCGACCATGCGTTCGTCATGGGTCACGAAGACGAGGGTCTTGCCTTGTTGATTGAGATCATCGAAGAGGCCGAGGATTTCCTGGCCGGATTTGCTGTCAAGATTTCCGGTGGCTTCGTCGGCGAGGATGACGAGCGGATTGTTGGAGAGTGCCCGGGCGATGGCCACGCGCTGCTGCTGGCCGCCGGAGAGTTCGGTGGGCTTGTGATAGAGGCGATGCTCCAGCCCGACCTGCGTGGCGAGTCGGGTGCCGGTCTCGATCATGTCCACGTCCTTGGCGCCGCCGTAATACATCGGCACGGCGATGTTTTCGATCACGCTGAGCTGCTGGATGAGATTGTAGCTCTGGAAGATGAAGCCGAGGTTCCGATTCCGTGCGGCGGAAAGGTCGTCGTCATTGAGATGCGCCACGTTTTGCCCGCCGAGGAAATAATCCCCGGTGGTGGGCTGGTCGAGGCAGCCGAGCACATTCAAGAGCGTGGATTTCCCGCAGCCGGAAGGTCCCATGATGCAGACATACTCGCCCGGATAGATCGAGAGAGAGACCCCCTGGAGCACATGCTGCGTGAGGTCTCCCATCTGATAGCTTTTACAGATATCGACGAGTTGGATGATGGGCTCGGGGGAAGGCATTTCTTGGGGGGCAAGTTAACGCGGCGAGCGGTGTGTATTTCTCGACGAGTTGAGGAGCCTCTAGCACAAGCTCCGCATTCTGGCGAATGCGCCTACAACGCGCCTCGTAGGCTCGTTCGCGAGAACAAGAAAGACGTGGGTTACGCAAGAGGCTCGATGGATGAGCCATCGATTTTGAATGGTCGAAGGCAGAGCGGCTTCTCTTCCGAGGATCAGCGCTTGCCTCCCTTGCCCTTCCACGAGTGTTTGGGACGTTTGGGCCGTTTAAAGGTCTTTTCCGGCCTCCTCTCATCTCTCGCCTGAGGCTTCTCGCTTTTTACCGCCGAGCCTTTGGTGAGCGCAAAATCCACCTGCTTCTTGTAGCGGTCCACGGAGCGCACCTGCACCTCCACGCGATCACCGAGCTGGATGACGCGACCGGTGCGGCGACCATGCATTTTGCCGCTGCCGGGATCGAAGACATAAAAATCATCCGTCATGGCGGAGAACGGCACCACGCCGCTGAGGCCGAGATCGGAGACATCGACAAAGAAGCCGAAATTCCGCACATCGGTGACCAGCGCCGCGTAGGGCTGGAAGCGCTTTGTTTTGATCTGCGCCTCCAGGAAGGCGTAGAGCTTCACGTCCTTGCTATCACGCTCCGCATCGGAGCTGTTTCGCTCGGTGGCGGTGATGTGATCGGCGATCTGACGTGCCTCGCCGGGCGTGGGTGGCTTTTCAAACAGGGCGCGATGCACCACGAGGTCCGCGTAGCGGCGGATGGGGGAGGTGAAGTGCGTGTACTTCGTCTTCGCGAGGCCGTAATGCCCGAGCGGCTCCACGGCATACCGGGCACGCATGAGCGAACGAAGGAAGCCGATCTTCAATGCCGGGCCGATGGGCAGCTCGTGCAGGTGAGCGAGCAGTTTTTGCACTTCCGGGCGGTGCATGAGGTTTCCACAGGGCACATGATGGCTGAGCACATCCTCACGGAAGTCCTTGAGCCGCTTTTCCTTCGGCGATTCATGCACGCGATAAACGGCAGGAGTATCGAGCTGCATCAAACGGCCTGCCACGGCCTCATTGGCGAGCAGCATGTACTCTTCGATGAGCTGGTGGCTCTCGTCGTTTTCGATGCGTTCGATGCGCAGCACGCGGCCCTGCTCATCAAGGCGGATTTTGTTCTCGGGAAAGTCGAGATCGAGAGAGCCATCACGGAAGCGATGCGCCCGGATGCGCTGCGCCATCTGGTGCGCCTCATGCAGCATCTGCTCGATCTCGCCCTGCGGTGGTCTGCCGATGACTTCAAAGGCCTGCTTGTAGGTGAAGCGGCGCTTCGAGCGAATAACGGCGGCATAGAATTTCGAGCTCACGACCTTGCCATCCTTGGCGAGGACGAACTCGACGCACTTCGTCAGGCGGTCCACGTCCGGCTTCAGCGAGCAGAGTTCATTGCTCAATGCCTCTGGCAGCATGGGGATGACGCGATCGACGAGGTAGGTGGAGTTCCCCCGCTTTCCAGCCTCGATGTCGAGATGGCTGCCGGGCTTCACATAGTGCGAGACATCCGCGATGTGAACCCACAACCGCCACTGATCTGATCCGTGGCGCTGGATGCAGATGGCATCGTCAAAGTCCTTCGCATCATCCGGGTCGATGGTGATGACGTTGTGCGGTCGGCAATCGACGCGTCCTTTGCACTCTTCGGCGCTCGGCTGGTTGTCCGGTCGTGAGCGGGCGATGGTGGTGGCCTCATGCAGGACGTTCTTGGGGAAATGCAGCGGCAGATCATAGTGCCGGAGCACGCTGAGCATATCCACGCCTTCCTCATCAGGCGGGCCGAGCACCTCAATGACCTCGCCCTCAGGCGGCGTGCTGGCGGATTCCCAGGCGGTGAGTTCCACGACGACCTTGTCACCCGCATTCGCTTTCCTGCCCACATCTTTCGGAGGCGGCACCATGACGGCGGCGGGCAGCCGGGGATCATCCGGCTTCACAAAGAGCGCCTGTTTGGTCACCATGAGCGTGCCCACGAACTGCGAGCGCTTCCTTTCGAGAATGCGCACGACCTTGCCGGTGTTCTCTTCCGGTGAGGTGGGCTTGCGAAGGCCCTGCGGCTTCACATCGCGGCGCACGAGCACGCGGTCGCCATGCATGGCGGTGTCCGTGTTGCGCTCGGCCACGGTGATTTCGCCCAGGCCGGGTTCATCAGGCTGAACGAAGCCTTTTCCGGCTCGGTTGATCGAAATGACACCGGGCACAAGGTCCGCCTCAGCGGCCTGAATGTAGCGGTTTCCTTTGGTGCGCAGGATGAGGCCCTTCGTGACGAGGTCTCTGAGCACGCTTTGCAGTTCTTGTTGCTGGCCGGAGCGTAAATGCAGGGCCTTGACGAGCTGCGGGACGTTCGAGGGCGTGTAAGCCGGGTCGCCGAGCAGCTTCAATAGTCGGTTTTCCATCCGACAAGCTGGCACAGGATGGCGGCCTGCGCCTCAACTATTCTCTCTTCGCTCCCGGTGGCGGCAAAAACTCACGGGCGAGCCTCAGACGCAGTTCCCGCATGGCCTGCTCGAGCTGCTGACGTGTCTCAGCCAGCTCCGGCTCCAGCTCCGCCTTCACGGGCGTGGAGGTGATGCGGTCAAACTGCTCCTGCAAAGGTGCTCCATCCTCACGATAGCCGCTTTGCGCCAGCAGCTCGCGGACGCGAGCCACCTGGCATCGAGTGCTCGCGATCATCGCCAGCGCATCGCCCTCGCTGATCTCGCCTGCATTCAATCGTGTGAGCTGCTGACAGTGAAACTTCCGACAGCGCACGGGTCGGCTCTCATAAACCGTGCAGCACAGCCGCTTCAACGCCGCACAGGGCTGCTCCATCCAGTCTTCCCCACCACGATGCCGCATCCGCAGGCCTAGCTCAGCTAGCTTGGCGGGTGAGTCCTCCGGCTGCATGCGGACGATCTGAAACATCGTGCCATCACAGCACATCCCACAGGCCAAACAAAGGCGCGAGGCCGCAGCAGCATGGGCTTCCGAGATCATGACGCCAGCTCCAGCACGCGAATCGTGTTTCGCACGTTCGTTTCGAGATCGAGTGGCTCGGCGGTGGGCACGGGGCGACCCTGGTGCGTGCGCCAATGATTGATGAACATACCCAGCGTGGCCATGTCACGCGGGTCATCGAGCACGTGACCATTCACTCCGGGCGCGATCCATTCGGCGGCACCATTCATCGCCGTGGTGATGGCCGGCAGGCCGGAGGCGAGCGCCTCGCTCACCACATTGGAGCAGGGTTCGTAAATGGGCAGGAAGGTCAGAAGATCGCCCGCCGCATAGGCATTCTCCACATCCGCCAGTGGGCCGGTGAGGATGACATTCGGCGGCACATGGCCGCGAATGCGGTCACGCGTGGTGACGAGCAGCTTCAGCCGGGAGTCATGCGTTTGGCTCGCCAGGTAGCGCAGCAGCCAGGGGAGGCCTTTTCGCTCCCAGCCAGAGCCGACGAAGACAAGCACGAAATCCTCTTCGCGGAGGCCAAAGCGTGCTCTCGCCGCCTTCCGATCCGCGTTTTGAAAGCGAGCCACCTCCACGCCATTGCGCACGAGATGGATGCGATCCTGTGGAAAGGTCGGAAAGTGCCGGGCGATCTCACCGCGCACCATTTCGGAGTTCACGATGAGACGCTGCGTATTCGCGGGATCAAAGGTCTGCGCCTCCAGCTCCATCATCCGGCGATGAAAGGCCCCGCGCCCAATGAGGGGCCGCTTCCACCACGGGGCGAACTGCCTCCGACGCTCCAGCCACACTCGATGCAGGCCATCGCCGGCTCGATACACATCCTGTTTCAGCGTTCGCTCCAGACTGAGCACACTATCAAAGCTCTCCGCCTCCAGCAGGCGCTTCACCGCCTCGGCAAAATGCCACGCACGATCCGCTCGGCGACCTCCAGCCTGGACCGCATGAAACTGCACGCCCTCCGCCTGCCCTTGCCAGCTCTCCGCAAAGAGATGCACCTCATGCTCAGCGGCCACGAGTGCCTTCAGCAGCCGCTGCAAATAAAGCTCGGCACCTCCGGTGACGGAGAATTGGCGACGGATGAGAGCGAGGCGCATGACGGAAGATTCTCACTCAGCGTTGGCGAGACGCCACGCGTCGAACTGCGCCTTCGTGGCACGAAAAACGGCAGCACAGCGCGGGCAGGTGACCTGGGCGTTTCCATCCTCGAAGATGTGATCGAGATCCTCCTTCGGCAGCCGATTGATGATGGGAAGCAGGCGGTCCATGCTGCAACCACACTCAAACTGATAGCCACGCGTCTCCAGCAGGCTGAGCGTTTCGTTTTGATCGATTTCGAGCACGTTTTCGAGCTGGATCTCACTGAGCCAGATTTCATCGCAATCCGGCTCCGCCGAGATCTGCACATACTCCTCATCCGGCAGGCGGAAGAAACGCGTGAGACGCTGCTCGCTGATGGTGTAAAAGTCCTCCACGCCCTTGAGCACATCCGAGCCATGAAACTCGATCATGCTCTGACGAGAGGGCTGATTGAGACGATTGATCTGCGCGATGAACAGCGCCTCGCCCTCCTTCTTCACATCCTCGGTGAAGACACGACCAGTCACACGGCCTGGATTTGTGCTGCCGGTGACAAAGAGATTGGCCCGCTGGGGTTCCTTCATGTGAATCGTCCAGGCCACCGTCTCATCATGCGGCCGGGAACAAAGATGCAGCGCCAGCGCCGCGAGCGTGTCCTTCAGCATGTCATCGAGCTTTTCATTCTGCTGGATGCCGTGCTGCATGAGATGGAGGTAATAATCCAGATACATTGGCTGGAACGAGCCGCGCACGAGAAGCGCATTCCGCCCCCTCACAAAGTAAGAGCGCAGTGGAATGGGAGAGAGTTCAGGGGGCGGAAGAGCGGACATGGGGCGGAAGTTAGAAGCAAAGCCCACCATGCGGCGCAAGCGCTTCGCACACAATCGCTAGTTGATTTTTGAGCTTCCAACCTTTCCTCTAAGCCATGCGTTTTCCCGTCCTCTGCCTTTTGCTGTCCTTGAATCTCCTGAGCACCGCTTCGGGACAGGATACCGGCCCCGCCAAGGACGATCCCTCCGTCCCGAAGGACCGCGACACCATCCTGCGCATCCAGATTTTCCTCGATAAAAATCTCTTCGGCCCCGGCAAGCTCGATGGAGCGCTCGGCGAGTTCACCTACAAGGCGGTAGTGAACTACAACTTCGCTCATGGCCATCGCGACCTCTATGACTGGACACCCGTGCAAAGCGCTGCGGAGAAGGAGGTGCCGGTGATTTTCGCCGCCTTCAAAGTGCGGGCTGACCTCTTGAAGTTCATCAACAAGGACCTTCCCGAAGATCCCGCGAAGCAGGCCGAGTTCCCCTACATGGCCTACCGCAGCCTCTCCGAGCTGGTGGCAGAGCGTTTTCATACCGATGAGTCCTTCCTCGCCAAGATGAACCCCGGCAAAAACATCGACGCGATGAAGGCGGGCGATGTGATCGTGGTGCCGAACGTGCGCTCCTTCCGCGTCGAGGAGGTGAAGCCCATGCAGGCCTTCAAAGAGGACAAGACGCTCAGCTCACACATCATCGTCGTCGATACCACGGAGCGCATGGCCGCCGTGTACACCTCCGATGAGATGATGGTGGCCGCCTTTCCCATCACACCGGGAAAGCCCCAATTCATCCCGGTGGGCACTTGGAAGGTGCAGAGCATGATGACGACGCCCAGCTTCCGCTACGACAAGCAGTTCCTCGAAGAAGGCGTGCGTGGTGAAGAGGCTTTTCAGCTCCCCCCCGGTCCAAATAGCCCCATCGGCATCATCTGGTGTGGCCTCAGCAAAAGCGGCATCGGCCTGCACGGCACCGCACTCCCGCGCACCATCGGCCGCACCCGCAGCGCAGGCTGCGTGCGATTGGCCAACTGGGATGCCATCCGCCTTCCGACACTCATCCGGCCAGGAACGAGGGTCATCGTGCGTTAATCTTCGCATGCCACGCATCCTCATCGCCGGACTATTCCACGAGACACACACCTTTCTCGATGGCCTCACGCCTCTGGCGGATTTCCAAATCCGGCGTGGTGAGGAAATGCTGGCCTGCCGTGGAGACGCCTCGCCTCTCGGCGGAGTGCTGGAGTTCGCCGCCGCGAACGCCTGGCACATGATGCCATCGGTGGACTACCGCGCCCAGCCATCAGCCACCGTCGCCGATGAGGTGATCCATCAGTTCTGGCAGGAGCTGCTACCGTTCATCCGCAAAGACCATTTCGATGCCATCTACCTCGTCCTGCATGGTGCGATGACCTCCCAAACCATCCTCGATGTGGAAGGCGAGATCCTCCAACGCATCCGCGCCATCACCCAGGTGCCCATCTTTGGTGTCTTTGACCTCCACGCGAATGTCTCGCCCAAGATGGCCGCCCTCGCCGATTGCCTCGTCGGCTATCGCGAGAATCCCCACACGGATGCCCGCGAGGCCGCTGTGGATGCCTCCCGCCTGCTCCAGCGCTATTTCACGACTGGTAAACGCCCTCACATGCAGCTCCGGCAGCCCGCCCTGATTTGGCCTCCCACCGGCACTGGAACCGCCAATGACCCCATGAAAAGCCTCGAAGCCCTCGCGAGGCAGTTGGAGGCCGAGGACGAATCCCTTTGGGCAATGAGCATCGTGGCTGGCTTCAGCTTTGCGGATACACCAGATACCGGCGTGAGCTTTGTCGCCTGCACGACGGGCGATGCCTCTGCCCAGCTCGAAACGCTCGCGGCCAAAGCCGTCGAATTGAACCCCCTCGGTCTCGTCACCGATCCACCGGCGGATGAGGTGCTCGCGAAGCTCTCTCCCCTTCCCCACGGCCTCACTGTGCTCGTCGAGCCTTCTGACAACATCGGCGGCGGCGCTCCCGGCGATGGCACCGGCTTGTTGCGTGCTCTTCTGCGTCACCGCATCGAAAACGCCGCCATCTGCCTCGCCGATGCGGAGGCCGTGCGGGCCTTGGAAGCAGGCGAAAGGCACATCCGTCTCGGTGGCAAAGGTTCGCGACTCGATGAAGGACCTGTCGAACTCGATGTGGAGCTGCTGAACCTCAACGACGGCCATTTCGAGCTCGAAGACAAGAACAGCCACCTCGCCAGCATGTGCGGCGATGCTTTTGATATGGGCCGCTGCGCCGTCGTGAAGCACGCAGGCCTCATCATCCTCATCACCAGCATCAAAACGCCGCCCTTTGACCTCGGCCAGTGGCACAGCCAGGGCATCGACATCGAAAACATGAGCGTCGTCGCCGTCAAAGCGGCCGTGGCCCATCGCCGCGCTTACGACAAGATCGTCGCCCGCATGCTGTGGGTGGATACCCCCGGCCCCTGCAGCAGCAATCTGGCCTCGCTGCCCTACCGCCACGCCAAGCTCACCCAATGATCTCCTTGATCGGCTTCTGCCTCTCCACGCCCGTCAGCCGCGCATCGAGGCCTTGGAACTTGTAGCTGAGGCGCTCGTGGTCGATGCCGCATTGGTTGAGGATGGTGGCGTTGATGTCGTTCAGGTGCGCGGGGTCGGTGGCGATGTTGTAGCTGAAGTCATCGCTCTCGCCGTAGGTGGTGCCGCCTTTGATGCCGCCGCCGGCCATCCACATGCAGAAGTTTCGCGGATGGTGATCGCGACCGTAATTCGTCTGCGAGAGACCGCCCTGCGAATAGACCGTGCGGCCAAATTCGCCGCCCCAGATGACGAGCGTGCTGTCGAGCAGGCCGCGCTGTTTGAGATCGGTCAGAAGAGCGCCGATGGGCTGGTCGGTATCGCGGCATTGCAGGCGGATGTCGCTCGGCAGATTGCCGTGCTGGTCCCAGCCGCGATGCAGCACCTGCACGACGCGTGTGCCACGTTCCACGAGACGCCGCGCAAGGATGGCGCTGGCGGCAAAGCTGCCCGGTTTGAGCACTTCGGGGCCATACAGGTCGAGCGTGGCCTGGCTTTCCTGCTTCAGATCGACCAGTTCCGGCACGCTCGTCTGCATGCGGAAGGCCATTTCATACTGGGAGATGCGCGTCTGGATCTCCGGATCGCCGAACTTCTCAAAACTGTGCGCATTCATCTGCGCCAGCGTGTCGAGCATTGCGCGACGGTTCGTGGGTGAGACGCCGTCCGGGTTCTGCATGTAGAGCACGGGATCGCCGACGGCACGCAGCGCCACACCGCTGAATTTGCTCGGCAAAAAGCCACTGCTCCACATGCGGGTGAAGAGCGCCTGTGCCATCGCCTTCGCGCTCCAGTTCGGCGTCAGCACGACAAAGGCCGGTAGATCATTGCTAACGCTGCCGAGACCATAGCTCAGCCACGAACCGAGGCTCGCAAAGCCCGGCACCTCGCGTCCGGTCATCACAAAGGTGCAGGCCGGGTCGTGGTTGATCGCGTTCGTGTGCACCGTCTTGATCAAAGCGATGTCATCGACGTGCTTCGCCGTGTGCGGCAGCAACTCGCTCACCCAGCGCCCGCACTGCCCATGCTGCGCGAACTTGAACAAGCTCGGCGCCACCGGAAAACGCGCCTGCTTGCTCGTCATGCCCGTCAGCCGCTGACCGCCCTGCACGCTCGGCGGCAGGTCTTTGTCATACCACTGCTGAAGACCCGGTTTGTAGTCCCAAGTATCGAGCTGCGACGGCCCGCCGTTCATGTGCAGGTAAATGACGGCCTTCGCCTTCGCTGCAAAGTGCGGTAGTCCCGGCAGCGGCTCATGCACCTGCGATTTCGGTGCGGCAAAAGCGTCCCGGCCCATCGCATACGTCAAACCGAGCCCGCCGAGGCGCAAGCCGCTCTGTCCGAAGAATTGGCGGCGGGTTTGGAGGAGATTGGATTCGAAAAGAGGGGACATGGGAAAGTGTTTCAGGATCAAAGTTGGCCGATTTTGAGGCATGTGATTGGTCGCGGCAGCGTCGTGGAGTGCGGTGG
>JBILVU010000037.1:0-46686 GCA_044370285.1 Prosthecobacter sp. | reverse complement strand
ACCCGGAGCAAAAGGGCTGATGCAGCGATTGAGAAGCGGGTTGTCGTGGTCGGTGGAGAGCTTGTCCCAATTGGCGAGGGAGATGGAAGGAATAAACACATTCGGATCATGGGCCGGCAGCGAAACCATTGCCAAAATCTCGCCGGAACGAGGATCGAGCACCACGGCGGCTCCGCGAGTGATGCCGCCATCAAGCATCGCGCGAGTGGCGAGAGATTGCAGGCGGGCATCGAGGCTCAGCGTCACGTCTTGACCCGCGTTTAAATCAGCGTCGCGCTGCTTTTCGAAACCGAAACGGCCAACGGGTGTCGGGTCATCGTGTTTCGTTTTGCCCGTGTAACCAAGCACATGAGACGCCAGCGACTTCAGCGGGTAGTGACGGGATTTTTCCTGCGTGGTCTCTGCCAGCACCACGCCATGGCGGTCGAGGATGCGGCCACGGAGTTTGGGGCCTTCGATGGCATGCAGCATGGCCACGGGCAGCATCAAGAGTAGCGCCAGGCCACACAGGCTCGCCAGCCAGCGGGCAGTGATGGGATCACGGGCGCATTTCGGATCGAGGATGGCTTTTACCCGCGACTCAACGGGAGCGCAGCGGGTGATTGTGAGCGCACAAAGAGCCAGGCCGAGAGCGGCGCGGTTGTGACGGCTGAGATCGAGCAAGGTTTGAGCATAATCGCTCGCCCGGATGCCATGGCGCAGGGCGGTGTCATCGCAAGCACGCTCTTGATCGGCACGAAGCTGGCGGATCGTCAGCCACGCGAGCGGATTGAACCAATGCAGTGCCTTCACCCACTGCGCCGTCCAAAGCGCCAGGGGATCACGCCGCTTCAAATGCGCCAGCTCATGCAGCAGCACGCCGCGTCGTTTCTCGCTGCTCCATGCTTCAAAACCCTGCGGCAGCAGCAATCGCGGCCTCCACACGCCCCACACCATCGGCACGGCATCGGCGGCACCGATGAGCAATCGCGGCTCACGACGCAGCCCGATCTCCCGCGAGATCGTGGTGATGTCATCGCATCGACCCTCCGGCAATGAACGCTCCAGCCTGCGCAGACACCACGCACTCCAGGCGAGTCGCAAGAGCAGCAAAAGGGCAATGAAGAGCCAAACCTTCGGCAGAGATTCGATGAGTTGCTTCAAGGTAAACCAACGCTTTTCATCGACTGGAGCCGGTTTTGCGGCTTCGACAGGTTTTGGAGTCAAAACAGGCACTTCGAGCTTCTCGTGTTGAGTAGCCTCAGCCACCCATTCACCGACCTCATTTTCGATCTCCACACGCTGCCAATTCGGCTGCTCGATCTCTTTCGGTAGTACTCGCCACGCGGGCAGCAGCGACATCGCCAACGGCAGCACCGCCAGCGTGGCCACGGACGTGATCCAGACGGCGTAACGTCGTGCCGCCGCTGTTTTTCGCAGCAGCAAACCGGCCGTGAGAGCGAGGGCGAGGACGGCGGCACCTTTCCATGCCGTGTGCGCGAGAAGTTCGAGGAACGGGTTCATGGCAGGTGAGGTTAGTTTCCTTGTTTCTTGGCTTCGTCGATGAGCTGTTGGATGCGCTGCGCCTGCTCATCGGTGAGCGAGGCATCTTTCCGCGTGAGATGGGCCGCCAGCGCCTCATCCACCGCGCCACCGAAGAAGGTATCCAGCACATGCCGCAAGGCACTCAAGCCAGCGCGGGCCTTGGATTGAGCCGGCGCATAGATCACCTCGCGACCTTCTTTGCGCAGGCGTTTCACATGGCCTTTCTCCTCCAGGATGTGCATCAGGCGGCGCACCGCCATGTCCGTCGGTGGATCAGGAATCTTCGCCTGCACGGTGGCCACCGTGGCGCTCTCCTCGGCATGGAGAACATCGAGAATCTGCCGCTCACGTCGTGATAGCTGGGTGGAATTGCTCATAACGTTATATTTTTAACGAATGGAAATCCGGCTGGCAAGCTCAAACGTGAACTTTTTAACGAATGGAGCTCTTCACCCCAATCGGCGGAAGTGTGCCAGGAACTCGCGGTTTCCCTCGGTGCCTTGGATGGAGGACTCGATGAGGCCCAGCCATTCGAGAGCTGGATTGGCCCGGATGAAGGTCTCGATCTTGGCGCAGGCTTTTGCATGCAGCTCTGGCTCGCGGACGATGCCGCCCTTGCCCACTTCCTCAGGCGAGAGCTCAAACTGCGGCTTCACCAGCACCACGGCCTGACCGCCCGGACGCAGCACTTCAAAGGCTGGTGGAAGCACCAGCGTGAGGGAGATGAAGGACACATCCGCCACGATGAGGTCCACCTCTTCGCCCACATCTTCTCGGCGCATGTGACGCACGTTGAATTTCTCCCGGCTGACCACTCGCGGATCGCTGCGGATCTTCCATGCGAGCTGATTCGTGCCCACATCAAAGGCGAAGACCTTGGCGGCTCCTCGTTGTAGGAGGCAATCGGTGAAGCCACCGGTCGAAGCGCCGATGTCCATCGCCGTGAAACCGGTCACATCCACGCCGAAGCTCTCCAAGGCACCTTCGAGCTTCAAGCCGCCACGCCCGACGAACTTTTGCGGCTGTCGCACGAGGATCTCGCTGTCCATCGGCACCAGCCAGCCGGGCTGGGTGATCTTACGCTGCGCCACGAAGACCTCACCCGCCATGATGAGGCGCTTCGCCTGCTCGCGTGAGGGCACCAGCCCGCGGCGGACAAGGATAAGATCAATGCGGTCCTGGCGGGGCATGTGGGAAATTACTTCGTCACCGGAAGGATCAATTCATCACCTACCTGAATGCTCACGCCCGGCAGGCGCATCATTGGATCGATGTCCCCCACGGCTTCTTTTTCCTCGATGGCCTCGGAGATGGCCACGCGGCCCACCACGCTATCGCCACGGCGCACGTCAAACTTCTGGCCCTTGGTGAACTGCTTGTTCTTGCCCGCGTTCACCACCACAAAGCCCTGGTCCTTTTCCACCTGCGTGATCTTTGCCAGCACCGGCATGCCGAGCACCTGCTTTTGCAGCGTGGTGAGCTGGGCGGGCATGCTGTCCGGTGAGGGGGCCATGATCGGTGCGGGCGTGCTCGTGGCCGTCGTGGGAGCTGTGGGTGCCACCACCGGCGCGGTAGACATGGGGGCGAAGGCGCTGACGGGCTTTTTAGGATAGGCCGACTCGCGGG
Source organism: Prosthecobacter sp. (assembly GCA_044370285.1). Classification (GTDB taxonomy): domain Bacteria; phylum Verrucomicrobiota; class Verrucomicrobiia; order Verrucomicrobiales; family Verrucomicrobiaceae; genus Prosthecobacter. The sequence continues at coordinate 43,536 of JBILVU010000037.1, read as the reverse complement.
CATCGAGTTGCTTGCGCATGAATTCCAGCTCCTGCTTTTGCCCGCGGGCCTCCTGCTGGCCCTCCCAGGCGAGGTATCCGGTGACGCCGACGAGCAGCGTCAGCAAAGCGAGCGCAAAATGATGCAATTTCATGGGGGCCGAAGTTAGGCCGCGATTGGCCGCTGGCAATGCCCGGTTGCATGCCCTTCATTCCAGAATGCCCCAAAAGCTTTCCCGCTAACTTTTTCCTGCTTCCATTCGTTTCAGCGGCGGTTTAGAACCAACCACCTCTCCATCACCATGAAGTTTCCCAGCCTCCTTCTCGCCGGTTTGATTGTCTCTACTGCTCCCGCCTTCGCCCAGCGGGGCGGTGGCCGTCCTGAACAGCCTCCTGTCTCAGAGGCCCCGCTGCCCTCCATTCCTCTCACGCCACAGCAGATCGAGCTCATCTCCAAGCAGCTCGCTGTGCTCGAAAAGCAAATTCAGGACAAGCGTGGCGATGCCCTCAGTGCCGTCACCCAAAAGCTCCGCTCCGCCATCGCCAGTGATACAGCGGCACTGAACCTCCTCCTCGAAAGCGAAAAGCTCGTGAACGTCGAACGCAAAGCTCTCGACAAGGCCGAGGAGCGTGCGCGTAAGGAGCAGATGGATCGCAATGCCGAGCGCCGCACCGATAAAAAAGCGGAGGACCAGGATGGTGACATGGGCACCGCCGCCCGACTGCACGTTCAGTACATGATTCTCACACTCGAAGCTCGCGAGACGAAGCCAGAGGACCGTGGAAACCTCCTCCCCAAGCTCGCCGCTTACATTCAGGATGTCGTCGCAAACGCCGAAAAGCTCAAAGGCCGCTCCGGCCAGTTCCTCAGCCGTGATGTCGGCGGCAGCGTCATCGCCCAGGCCTATCAGATTGAGCGCTTCCTCCAGGTTGGAGGTGACTGGGCCACTCGCCCTGTGGACTTCGCCGACATGTGGGAGCGCTTCATTCTGCCTCATGTGAAGGAGAAGAATCCCGAAACCCTGGCCGCCCAGTATGATACCCGCATCTCTGCCGAGACCGCCCTGAACAAAGGCATGCTCCCAGAACCAGAATTCATGATTTGGGGCCAGCAAGAGCTGCCGGAACTCAAGTGGGAACGCGCCAATTACCTCCTTCGCAATGGTCCCACTCCGCTCAACGCGATGAAAGATATGCTCGATCATATCACCGCTTATCAAGGTCATCCTGATGCACCCCGCTGGGTCGCTGAGCTACGCACCGCCATGGATCCATCCAAGGGTGCCGCTGCTCCCGCCGGCCAGTAAACCTGTACCCACTCATGAGCGACCGCCCCGCTGCGCTGCGAGCCTTTATCCAAGGTTTCGCCCATGCGTTTCGGGGTATCCTGTTTGGACTTCGCACCCAGCGAAATCTCAGGGTTCATGCTCTCGCCACGCTCAGCGTGATCGTGCTCGGATTCGTGCTTCAAATTGAGCGCTGGGAGTGGTGCGCCATTTTGATTTCCTGCGGTGTCGTCTGGGCGGCTGAACTGCTCAATACCGCCATCGAACGCCTCGCCGATCGTGTCTCGATGGAACGCGAGGAGGCGATTCGAGCGGTGAAGGATGCCGCTGCGGGCGCGGTGCTCGCCGCCAGCCTCGCTGCGGCGGCTGTGGGTGCCGTCATCTTCCTACCGCGACTGCTGGCATGATAAAACGCTTTCGTTTGAGGGCCACCGGGGCTTTAGAAAGCCACCTCCGAAACTGATCCAACCTTTCCCCCAATCCCATGAGCTTCACTGCCCAACTCACCGAAGACATCAAGACCGCCATGAAGGCCAAAGACACCGTGGCCCTCAACGTCGTCCGCGGACTCAAATCTGCCATCAAGTATGCCGCCATCGAAAAGCTCGGTGCCGAAGGTGAACTCGCCGATGCCGATGCCCTCGCCGTGGTGCGCAAAGAGATCAAAAAACGCCAAGACAGCGTCGCCAGCTACGAGTCCGCGAACCGTCAGGACCTCGCCGATATCGAAAAGGCCGAGATCGCCGTGCTCGAAAAATATCTGCCTGCCGCCATGAGCGCGGAGGATCTGGTGAAACTCGTCGAAGCTGTCATCGCAGAAGTCGGAGCCACCTCGAAGAAGGAAATGGGAGCCGTCATGAAAGTGCTTCAAGAACGTGCCGCTGGCCGTGCCGATGGCAAAACCCTCTCCTCCGAAGTCACCAAACGCCTCGCCTGATTTCGCATGAGCCGCTGCGCCGTCATCATCGTCGCCGCTGGCAGCAGCCGCCGCATGGGCTTCAACAAGCTCCTCGCCCTCCTCGGCGGCGAGCCAGTGCTGCGCCGCACTTTGGGGGCATTTGAGGCCTGTGACGAAGTTTCCACCATCATCCTCGTCGCAGGCGATGAGGTGGCGGAGGTAGCCAAAACATGGGACGTGCCCAAACTGGCCCAAATCATCCCGGGAGGCACCGAGCGGCACTTTTCCGTCAAAGCTGGCCTCGATGCCGTGCCGGCGGATTGCGATGTCATCGCCATTCACGATGGCGCACGACCACTCGTCGATTTGGGGCAAATCTCCCGCTGCATCGAAGCCGCTCGCTTCAAAGGTGCGGTCACCTGCGCCCGCCGCGTCACTGAAACCATGAAACGTGCCGATGCCGAAGGCCGCATCACCGGCTCCATCGAGCGTGACCATGCGTGGGTCATGGAAACACCGCAGATTTTCCGCCAGGACCTCATCCGCCGCGCTTACGAGGCTGTGCTGAGGGATGGCGTGCTCGTCACCGATGAGGTTTCCGCCGTTCAGCACCTCGGCGAGCCGGTCTTCGTCATCGAGAACCTCACGCCAAACCCGAAGATCACGCTTCCGGGTGACATCGCCATGGCGGAACGGTTTCTCGCCTGAGTTTCTCACGCTCGTCTTGGCCGCAGAGGGGCAAAGAGGCAGAGGACGCAGAGGTTTCTTGCTGTTTTCTCCTGAATAAATGAAGAGACAAGCAGCTCGGAAAACTCCCTCAGATTCAGAGCGGCCCTCAGATTGGTTTCTGAAGAATCTGCGGGCCGCCTTGAATCTGAGGGAATTCCAGTGTTCTGCCCCTCTGCGGCAAACACTTTGGCAGGTGCCGCGTGGCCGATGTGTTGTCTTGCTTGGTGCCAGAATTCACGCGTTCCGCAGCTCACCGACATGCGCCGTCACGGCTTTGGCCAGGCCACCAAGGTTGTAGCCGCCTTCGAGGACGGAGATGAGGCGGCCTTCGCAGTGCGTTTGGGCGGCTTCGAGGAGGTGGCGGGTGAGGGTGATGAAATCCGCATCGGTAAGGCGGAACTGGCCGAGTGGATCGTCGATGCGGGAATCGAAGCCGGCGGAGATGAAGATCACTTCCGGCTTGAAGCGATCGAGAGCGGGCAGGATTCGATCCGTGAAGGCTGCGCCGATGGTTTCGATGCCGGTGTGGGCGGGGAAGGGGAGGTTGAGCGTGCTGCCCTTACCTTTGCCGGAGCCGGTTTCCTCCGCGTGACCCGTGAAAGGATACAGTGGACTCTGATGAGTGCTCACAAAGAGCACGCTGCCATCCTCATAGAAGATGTCCTGCGTGCCGTTTCCATGGTGGACATCCCAGTCGATGATCGCGACCTTGCCTGCGCCATGGTTTCGCTGCGCATGACGAGCCGCAATGGCGATGTTGTTGAAGAGGCAGAAGCCCATGCCCTGCGCCGGACGGGCGTGATGACCGGGTGGACGCACCGCGCAGAAGGCGTTCTTGGCTTTTCCGGCAAAAACCGCCTCCACGGCATTCAGCACGCCACCCACAGCCTGGCTGGCCACCTCGAAGGATCGCGGGCAAAGGGTGGTATCGCCCGTGCTGAGATCGTCGAGTCCGGCTTTCACATCGTCTTCAGCCGTCTCGATGTAGCGGCGGGTGTGGCAGAGCTCCAGCTCCGCCCGCGTGGCCGCTCGTGGCTCGATGCGCAGCATGGATTCGACGTGTCCGGCCTCCACGAGCGCCTTCGTGACGGCCACATGCCGCTGGATGCTCTCGGGATGGCCTGGGCCGGTGTCATGCTGCTGGTAAATCGGATCGAGGAGGAGCGCCGTCATAGCTGCCCCAGCAAAACCGGCGCCGCCGCTTTCACAAGCTCGGCGAGGTGGCTTTGCTGCGCTGCGAGGAGGGTAGAAACGGCTCGCTGAAGGCCGTGGCGAAGTGGTAGCCGCCATCGAAGTCGGCGAGGCTATCGCCTTCGTTGCGGCCGAAGTAACCGACATCAATGAGATTGTACACGATGTGGCCCACATCGAGGCCGCAGGTGAGGCCCCATTCATCGAGAATGGTGGAGGCCATGGGGCCGTACTCGAGGATGACGTGCTCGCGGAAGCCTTCGAGGAGTTCCTGGCCGCTGACGTGCTTGTCATCGGCTCCATCGCGGAATTTCGAGCAGGCGTGATGCAGGGCATCCCGCACCAGTTCGTAGGCGGCGGGGTGGTAGCGTGGGTCTTTTTCGAGGCTGAGGTGGATGGCCTCACCAAAACTGATCTGGGACTGCATGGGGGGAACGGCATGAATCATGGCAGGGCTGGGGAGCCTGCGCAAGGCGCGGGATGTTTCAGGCTTGGCTGCTCTTGCGCTCACGTTGTTCGCTGCTAGCCTCCGCGCTCCCATGGCCCTCGCAAAAATCACCTCAGTCTCCGGTCGCGGCGTCCACGTGCCTGGCACGGATATCGACACCGACCGCATCATCCCCGCCCGCTTCATGAAGTGCGTCACCTTTGACGGACTCGGCGAATTCGCCTTCTACGACGTGCGATTCGACAAGGACGGCAAAAAGATCGCCCATCCGCTCAATGACGAGCGTTTTGCCGGTGCCTCCATCCTGCTTTCCGGCGAGAATTTCGGCTGCGGCAGCTCCCGTGAGCACGCCCCGCAGGCTCTCTACCGCTTCGGCTTCCGTGGCATCATTGCTCAGAGCTTCGCGGAGATCTTTTTCGGCAATTGCACCACGCTCGGCATTCCTTGCGTCTGCGCCACCGCCGAGGACATCGCCAAGCTGGCCGCCGCCATCGAAAAAGACCCGAAGATCGAGGTCAAGGTGGATGTCGAGGCGCAGCGTGTGTTCTTCGGCAGCGAGAATTTCACCATCGCCATGCCTGAAACCGCCCGCGAAGGCCTCCTCAGCGGCAAGTGGGACCCGATTGCCGAGCTTTTGGATAACAAAGCGGCCGTGCATGAGCGCCTCACGGCACTTGGCTTTGCCAACGCGTAGAGCAAAGAGCGAAGGGCAAAGAGTCGCTTCATCGCGTTCGGAGTCCGCAACACCACTCTAAGCCCTTAGCCATCCGCCCATGAGCTCTCCGGACCCCATTTTCGTCATCGGGCATCGAAACCCGGATACCGACGCCATCTGCTCCGCCATTGGTTACGCGGCGTTTTTGCGGGATGTGCGGAAGATGAATGCGGTGGCCGCGTGCTGCGGTGAGGTGAGCGTGCGCACGAATTGGGTGCTGCACACCGCAGGCGTGGAAGCTCCCAAGCTGCTCCTCGATGTGCGCCCCACGGCCACCACGATTTGCCGTAAGGATGTTCTCACCGCCAAACCGGCGGAGACCTTTCTTGCCGTTTATCGCAAGATGATCGAGCACGGCTTCCGCTCCATCCCAGTGGTGGATGATGAGGGCCGCCTGCTGGGCGTGCCATCCATCCAAGATATGGCGCAGCTTTTCCTCCCTGCGGAAGCTGGATCGCATGCCGGGAACCGCGCCGTGCCCACGAGCCTGCAAAACATCGTCGCCGCACTGGGCGGCACACTGGCTGGGGATACCACCGGAGCGGAGAAAGTGCAGGAATTCGTGCTCGTCGTGGCTGCATCGAGTGTGGAAACCTCCCGCCAGCGGGCCATGCAGTTTGCCTCGCGTGATGTGGCCCTCGTCACTGGAGATCGCCCGGAGATTCATGCGCTCGCCATCGAGCTTGGGGCGCGTTGTTTGATCATCACCGGTGGTTTCAAGCCCTGGGAAAGCATTTTGGATCAGGCGAAAACGAAAGGCGTGGCCATCATCTGCTCGCCGCATGATACCGCCAGCACCTCGCAGCTCCTGCGCTTCTCCCGTCCCATCGGCGAGGCCCTCACGGAGGATTTCCTGTCCTTTGGCTCGCGTGCCCCATTGAAGGAGATCGTCCACGCGGTGCAAAGCTCGGCGCAGCCACTTTTCCCCGTCGTGGATGAGGAGACGCAGCATCTCATCGGCGTTTTCTCCAAGTCCGATCTTATCGACACCCCGCGTGCGAAGCTCGTGCTCGTCGATCACAATGAATTCGCCCAAGCCGTGGCGGGTGCGGATGAGGCGGAAATTATTGAGGTGATCGACCACCATCGTCTCAGCGGCAATCTGCGCACGAAGGAGCCCATTCGCTTCCTCAACGAGCCTGTCGGCAGCACCTCCACCATCGTCGGCATCATGTATCGCATGCGTGGGGCGGCTCCAGTCAAGGGCACCGCCATCTGCCTCTGCGCAGGCATCATTTCCGATACGCTCCACCTCACTAGTCCCACCACGACAGAGACGGACAAAGAGATCCTCGCCTGGCTCGCTGGCATTGGCGGCATTGATAGCGCCCAGTTCGTGAAGGACTTCTTCGCGGCAGGCTCCATGCTCCGCGAAAACACCCCGGATCGTGCTTTGGAGAGTGATCGAAAGGTCTTCGAGGAAAACGGCTGGCACATCAGTATCAGCCAGATCGAGGAACTAGGCCTCGACGAATTCTGGAAACGTGAAAAAGACCTCCAGGCCGCTTTGCACTCTCTTTTGCAAAAGCACAGTCTTCACTTTGCCTGCCTCATGGTCACGGACATCACACGCCATCACAGCGTCCTGCTCGTGGCGGGTGACGCTCGCGTCATCGCCTCCATCGACTACCCGCAGGCCAAAGAGCACGTCTATGACATGCCCGGCGTTGTGAGCCGCAAAAAACAGCTCTTCCCCTACATGAGCCATGTCGTGACCAAACTGGCCGCGCCCTGATTCCGCCATTCAAGCACCATCATGATCAAGAAAATCCTCCTCGGCCTCGTCGCCGTCATCGGCATCCTCGCGGGCATCGCCTCGTTTCAATCCGATGAGATGAAAGTCTCCCGTTCCTCCGTCATTCCGGCACCGCCTGCGGCGATTTATGCCGTGGTGAATGACTTCTCCAAATGGATGTCGTGGTCCCCTTGGACCGGCCTAGACCCGGAGATGAAGCACCGCCTCGAAGGTCCCGTGCAAGGTGTGGGCGCGAAGTTTCACTGGGATGGCAATATGGAATGTGGCGCAGGCACCTCGAATCTCACCGCCAGCAAGCCGGATGAATACGTCCACATGCGCATCGACATGACACGCCCGATGGAAGGCAGCACCGAGGTGCAGTTCACCTTTGTGCCTGAAGGCGCTGGCACCCAAGTCACCTGGGCCATGCAGGGCAATAAGCCCTTCATCGGGAAGCTCATGGGTCTCTTCATGGACTGCGAAAAGATATGCGGAGACGACTTTGAAAAAGGTCTCGCGAACCTAGCGAAGGTCGTCGCCACGGGCTCGACGTCAAAATGAAGGTCTGAAGCCTTTGTGACGGTCAGGAATTCATTTCCACGGATGACAAGCCGGGGTTGAAGCCCCGGAAGCCACGCGGTAGCATCGCAGTTCATGAGCAAGAAATACGGCTGCCTACTCGCCTTCGTGATCATCCTCCTCTTCCTGAGCCTGGCCTGCAATCTGGGCCAGTTTGCCATGCTTTCAGGCGGCGTGGAGACCGGTGCGACCTTTTCCAACCCCGCGAAGCCGCTGCCAAAACTCCGCGAACACCTCCTCGAACCCGCCAAGGAGAAGGCGACGGCCAAAATCGCTCAGATCGACCTCGATGGCATCATCTCGTCGTTTTCATCGGAAGGCCTTTTTTCGGAGGCGATGCCCAGCATCGAGAATTTGAAGCGTCAGCTCGAACAAGCTGCCGGTGACACTGAAGTGAAGGCCATCGTCCTCCGCATCAACTCCCCAGGTGGCGAGGTCACCGCCAGTGATGTGCTCTACAATGCCGTGAAGAAGGTGGCGGCGGTCAAGCCCGTTGTCGTCCACATGGATTCAGTCGCCGCGTCCGGTGGGTATTATGTGGCCTGCGGAGCCACCAAGATCGTCGCCAGCGAGACGACGCTCACCGGCAGCATCGGCGTCATCATGGAATCGATCAATTACGCCGATCTCTTCGGCAAAGTGGGGCTTGGCATGAACACCTTCACCAGTGGTGCCTTCAAGGACAGTCTCAGTGGTGCCCGTCCGATGCGTGAGGATGAGAAGGCCTACATCCAGAACCTCGTCACGCAGATGTATGACCGCTTCCTCGGCATCGTGAGCGAGTCACGGAAGCAGCCCAAGGATCTGCTCAAGAGCACCGTGGCCGATGGCCGTGTCGTCACCGCCCGCGAGGCGCTGGCGGCGAAGCTCGTGGATCAGATCGGCTACATCGAAGACGCTCGCGCCTTGGCTAGTGAGCTTGGCAAAGCCCCCGGAGCCGCCGTCGTGCGCTACAAGCACGAGCACGGCCTCTTCGATGCGTTGGGCCTTGCCGAAGCCACGCTGAAAGCCCGTCAGCAGCCCGCGAAGCTGGAGTTGAATCTCGGCGGCGGCTCGGCCTTGCCTCGTTTGCAGCCCGGCGTGCCGTATTACCTTTCCTCCACCTACGCTCGCTGATCTCTCATGCCGGAAATCGCGAACATCGCCGTGTTGCAAGACTTCACCTGCATTGCCGGGCTGGCGTTCTTTCTCGGCCTGCTGGGTTACAAATGGCTGCGACTCATGCGCCCGGAGGCAGCGTGGAATCACGAAGGCCTCGTGGCTTCCCAGCAGTATGGCGATCTCGATCTCGTCGCACTCACCGCCGGTCTTGGGTTGCTGCTTTCGGGCATCATGCAGCCGCTTTCGGAGGTGGTGAGCGGCCCGAAGATCACACCTGGCGTGAGCGAGGTGGCTTTGGGGATTTTTGTTCAGCTCATGCTGTGCTGTGTGCTGCTCGTGTATCTCACTCAGGCACGCCATCTGCATCCGGTGGAGCTTTTCGGCCTCTCCGTCATTCGTTGGAAGACCCTCGCGATCACTCTCGCCCTCGCGTTGCTGCCGATGTTCCTCGTCGTCGGTAGCACAGCAGTGTTCTCGAATGACTGGATGCAGCGCCTCGCCCCCGGTGCTGAGGAGCAGGAACTCGTGCGTGCCTTTGTGGAGACGGATGACATGCTGCTTCGAGTCCTCATCATCATCGCCGCCGCCATCGTGGCCCCGGTGGTGGAGGAGATCCTCTTCCGCGGCTTCATCTACGGCGTGCTGAAGCGCTACACGGATGCGCCCTTCGCAGCGCTGATCTCCGGTCTTTTCTTTGCCATCATTCACATGCACACCGGCAGCCTCCTGCCGCTTTGGGTGCTCGCTCTTTTCTTCTGTGCCGCTTACGAGATCACCGGCTGTCTCCTCGCCCCGATGATCCTCCATGCCATCTTCAATTCCACCAGCCTCATCGCCATGATGATGGGCTGGAATGCACCGACATAAGGACTTTTCGTTTTCATCCTTCATCTTCTCCTCCCCATGCCCTCCTCACCTCTTTTCGATCTCTCTGGTAAATGCGCCCTCGTCACCGGCGGCAGCAAAGGCCTCGGCAAGGCCATGGCACGCGGCTTTGCCGAAGCTGGAGCCGATGTCTTCATCTCCAGCCGCAACGCCGACGAACTCCAAGCCGCCGCCGCCGAGATCCGCGAGGGATTAAACGTCAAAGTCGAGTGGATGGTGGCGGACATGGCGGATCGTGCGCAGGTCAAAGCTCTCGCTGAGGAATCGCAGAAGCGACTCGGGAAGATCGACATCCTCGTCAACAACGCTGGCATCAATAACCCGCAGGCCATTGATGAAATCACCGATGAGGTCTGGGATCGAAACGTCGAAGTGGACCTCACCGCCGTCATGTCTCTCACGCGGGCGCTCGTGCCTGCGATGAAGCAGCGGAACTGGGGCCGCGTCATTCACATCTCCAGCGTCTTGGGAGTCGGTGGCCGCTTGAAGCGAAACGTCTATTGCGCCTGCAAAGCCGCCTTGATCGGCCTCGCCCGTGCCAGTGCGCTCGACCTCGGCCCCTACGGCATCACTGTGAACTGCCTCTGCCCCGGCCCCTTCCTCACCGACATGCCCGGCAAGCTCCTCAACGACGAAGAAAAGAAGTACTTCGCCGACCGCACCGCCCTCAAGCGCTGGGCCGCCCCGCGAGAACTCGCCGGTCCAGCCCTTCTCCTCGCCAGCGAAGCCGGTGCCTACATCACCGGCCAAGGCATCGTCGTCGATGGCGGCGCGGCAGTGAATGTGTTGTGAGGTGAATGACGCTTTGCCCTCTTCAAACCTCACAGCTCAATGGCCGAACTAAACCCATACGCCGCGCCTCAATCGGAGACTTTAGGTTCATTGCCTGATTTTGAGATGACTCGGAAGGCACATTTGAAGATGGAGATCATTCTTCGGACTTTGGGGGCAACGAGTGCCTCATATGGTCTCTGGCTCTTGGCTGTCGTTGCTCGTGTCGCCGTTCGTGTTGGCACTCTCGTTTCAGAAAGACAGATGGAATTCCTTACTTCAGCGCCTTTTTGGTGGGGAGTAGGTTTGTTAGTCGCAGGACTGGGCCTGATGATGTTGTGGCGTTGGGCGTTGGCTTTGCTGGCTGTGACGATGGCTGCAAATTTAACCTTCGGCATGCTAAGCATGCCTCAGGGGCTTGCCGTGGTGATCCCGGCTTCTCTAATCCTTTATCTCGTACTCAGTGCGAAAGCACGGACGATCACGAGTGCCACATACAGGCATGTCGTTTTACAAACGTCAGGATTCAAATATCGCCTGAAGACGGCGCTATTATCCGTCGGGCTGTCCGTTCTGCTTTTCGTCTATGGAGTCATCGTGTTGAGTGGGCTCACTGCAAGGTAAGCTTACAACGGTTACTCCGCTCCTGCGCTGCTCAGCGGCCTGAAGGTCTCGATGTAGCCGATCATCATCTCGTCGTAGGTTTGGGAGCCCCATTTGACGGTTTTGGTGGGGTCGGGGTTGGCTTGGTTGGCGGGGCTGTTGTCAAAGTGGGCGGAGATTTTGAGTTGGGAGCCGCGAGGGAGCACTTTTGGCTTGGCGAGGTCGTAGCGAAGCTGCCAGTTGAAGTCGTAGCGAGGGATGTCGAGCAGCGTTTCGGTGCCGTCAGCGGTGATGAGCTCGTATTTGAAGGTTTTGCCGCGGACGTGCATGTGGGCCATGTAGGCCATGACGTTGAGGTCATTGGGCACGGTTTGGAGGTGGGTTTCGAGGTGGTTTGCCTCGCCGGGCGGGATGCTGAGCTTGCGCTTGGGCACGCCGATAGTTTCGACGATGTAGCGTGGCGGTTCTTTGGCAAAGAGGAGGCCCATGCGGAGCTGGTCCTGCGTGGCTTTACCACTCGGGGTGTAATGAATTTGGAAGCTGACGGTGCTGCCCGCGGGGAGCTTGCGGGCAAAGCCAGCGGGATAGACCTGCGAGGCATTGCCAGGCACATAAGCGGCCCAATAACCGCCGCTGCCTTCATCGCGATCTCTCACTTTGCCGCCTTTGGCATGCACGTTGACGATGACGTGATGAACGACGCTGCGATCCGTGGGGACGATCTCGTAACCGCTGACCCATTTGTCCTCCGTGAGCGTGGTCTGTGCGGTGAGGAACTGGTAGGGCATGTAGCCATCCGCCTTGATGGAAACGGGACGCGGAAGCTGCACGATGAGGTCCGGCTTGCCGATGGTCCATTCATCTTCAAAGACGAGCGATGCGGGAGCATCGGCAGGATCGCCGAGCGGGCGATTGGCGCTGTCGAGCCAGGCAAGGAGGTCGGTTTTGTCGCGAGTGCTGATGCTGCAATCATTGGCCCAGGGGTTGTCTTTGCCTTCCGCCACCGGCGCGGCAAACCACGGCGGCATGGTGCCTTCGGTGATGACGCGTTTGATCACTTTCGCACGGTCAGTGACCTCGGCGAGATCGGTCAAAGCAAAGGGCGCGATGCCGTTGTCACGATGACAGGTGACGCAGTTTTGCTGAAGGATGCGGGCGACATCGCGGTGGTAGGTGATGTCGGTTTGAGTGAGGTTTTTGGAAGGTAGATCCAGCTCACAACCGGGCGCAGCAGTGGCGGCGATGACGGGCTGGCGTCCGGCAAGCATGGCGGCGATGGCATCGCGAAGGTAGGTGGAGCGCGGGGCGTCGTGGCTGTAATCGATGCCGTATTGGTCATCGAGGGCACCGCGATAGATGAGCGTGCGTTTTGAGTCGATGAGGAAGACTTCCGTCGTCGTCTGGGCATCGAGAGCGGAGGCGAAGGCCTTTTCTTGGTCGTGGCAGTAGGTGGCGGTGATTTTGGCCTCGGTGAGCTGGGCTTTGATTTCATCCGCCGTTTCGCTGGCGAAGGGATTCACGAGCAGGAGAGCGATGTTTTGCTCTCGGAGGTCTTTTTCGAGCTTGGTGAGGCTGTGGAGGTATTTTTTGCTCACGGGGCACGTCGCGCTGGTCATGGCAATGACGGCGGATTTGAACTCGCTGAGCTTGTGCGTGGCTCCGGCGAGATCGGTGAAGGTCAAATCGGCAATCTGTCGGCCGATGCCATGTTCGGTGCCTTTGAGCACCTTAGGACCGGAAGTGACCACAGGCACACTTGGAGACGGAGTGGAGGGTTGGATGGCCTTTTGGACGACTTGCTTGCCTTCCTCTTGAGTGATGACGCCGTCGTTGTTGAGGTCAAAGCGGGCAAAAACGGTGGATTGCGGCACTTCGTCACGGGTGAGCTTGCCGTCTTTGTTTTTATCGAGCCGCTGCCAGAGCTTGCGACCTTGATTGAGGTCGGTGGGCATGCTGCTGGACGTTTCCGAGCCGCCCATGACGCTGCGCGTTTCTTCGAGGGTGATGTGACCGTCGCCGTTGAGGTCGTAGCGCTTGAAGATGGAGGTTTGCGTTAGCTCGGCGGGCGTGACCTTGCCATCCTGATCGGCGTCGTATTTCTGGAAGGCGAGATCCGCCGCTGTTTGAGCGGTCGCGGCCGTGGCGAGGAGCAGGAAGAGGGCGGGTTTCATGTTTGGCAGGCTGAACCACAGGGCAGGGGCGTGGTTGCGAGTCTTCGTGACGCTGAGCGAGGCATTATATGACCGAAGAAGCTCAAATAATAGCCTCCGCAGCTTGCACGGTCAGAATGCTACCCTTAGATTTTTAGGTTTTTCACACTGACGATGAACCGTTCCACCCCCATTCCATCTCATTCCGACCTCGCTTCCTTGGTGCGCGAGGGCGCACGCCAATGGCCGGAGCGGGAGTATTTGAAGGACGGAACCCGTGTGCTGACCTACGCGGAGACGTGGCGGCGGGTGGCCTGCATCGCCTCGTGGCTGCGTGAGCGCGGGATCGGGCATGGCGACCGCGTGGTCATCGTGATGGAGAACCGCATCGAGACAGTGCTGATGTTCTTTGCCGTGGCGCAGATCGGTGGGATCGCCGTGATCCTGCATCCGCAGATGAAGCCCGAGGGCCTCCAGCGCATCCTGGATCAGACAGAGCCGAAGCTGGGCCTGTTGGAGCCTGCGACTGCCTCCCTGCGCGAGGTTTTTGGCACCACGCCGATCCTGTGGACGGCGAGCGAAGGCGAGGCGCTTCGTTTTGAAGAGCTGCCGGATGGTTCGCCGCCTGCGGAGGTGCCTTTTCCGGGCGCTGGTGATGATCCAGCCTTCCTCGTTTTCACCTCCGGCTCCACCGGCACACCTCGCGGGGTGATTTTGACGCATGACAATGTGCGCTTCGTCTCGGCCGCCATTCAGGCGAGACTTCAATATCGCCCCGAGGATCGCGTGGCGATCTTTTTGCCGTTGAGCTTCGACTACGGCCTCTACCAGCTCTTCTACGCCGCCATCGCGGGCGCCTCGGTCTTCATTGGTAGGCCGGAGATGGCCGGGCCGGAGCTGCCGCGCATCCTGGCGGCACAGGAGATCAGCGTGCTGCCGGGCGTGCCGACTTTGTATGGCGGGCTGATCAAGATGCAGCGCTACCGGCCGGTGCCGATGCCCAAGATTCGCGTCATCACCAACACCGGCGATCATTTGCCTCAAAGCTACATCGCGAGCCTTCGTGAGCTGTTTCCACAAGCTCGCGTACATCCGATGTATGGCCTCACGGAGTGCAAACGCGTCTCCATCCTGCTGCCGGAGGAGATGGAAGCACGGCCCGAATCCGTCGGCAGACCGCTGGATGGCACGGAGGTCTTCGCCATCGACGAAAATGGCCAGCGCCTGCCGCCCGGTGAGAGGGGTGAGCTTTGCGTGCGCGGCCCCCATCTAGCTCCTGGCTACTGGCGGGCACCGGAGGAGACGGCGAAGCGTTATCCCATGCTCGATGGCAAGCGCACGCTCCGCAGTGGCGATTACGGCAGCGTGGATGCCGAAGGCTTCCTCTTCATTCACGGGCGCAGTGATTTCCTCATTAAGCACAAAGGCCATCGCCTCAGCCCGGCGGAGGTCGAAGAAGAAGCCTGCCGCATGCTCGGCGTCGTGGCTGCGGGTTGCGTCAAAGATGATGCCAAGGACCTGCTGTGCTTGTTTGTGAGTGTTTCAGACTCTTCGCTCGATGAGTCCAAGATCATCCAGGCACTCAGTGCCAAGCTCGAACCCGCTAAAGTACCCAACCGCGTGTTTTTCCTTCCAGAGCTTCCCAAGACGGGAAACCAGAAGGTGGATCGAAAAGCCCTGCGGGCCATGCTTTGAACCATGAATACCACCTTCGCCCATCAACTGATCGAAAAGCACGGCTCGCCGCTATACGCCTATGATTTGGACGCGGTGAAGCAACGGGCGCAGACGCTGCTCGCCGCTTTACCGCAGGGCTCACGGCTCTATTATTCCTTTAAAGCCAACCCACTGCCAGCCATCGCCCGTGAACTGCGTGAGCAAGGAGTGCGGGCGGAGATCACCTCCAATGGGGAACTGCGTGCGGCGCTCAACGCGGGCTTTGACGATGGCATCGTCTTCGGTGGTCCCGGCAAATCGGAGGCCATGATCGCGAGGATGTTGGAGAATGGCGTGACGCATTTTTCCTGTGAGAGCTTCACGGATGCCTCGCGACTCTCGAAGATGGCTGTGAAGGCGGGTGTGCAGATCGCCGCCATGATTCGCGTGAATCCGCAGCAGGCTCCAGATGCTCGATTGGCGATGAGCGGAGTGGAGAGCCAGTTCGGCTTCGATGAGACGCTGCTGCTTGCTGAAGGTGCGGCGAATCGTCTGAAACTGCCGAACCTCACGATCAACGGTGTGCATGTCTATTTCGGCACCCAGGTGGCCTCGGTGGAGGCACTGGCCAAGAACACCCAGTGTGCGCTGGAGACGGCGGCGCGTGTTTCGGGTGCGCTGGGCCTTGAATGCGAGGTCATCAATGTGGGCGGTGGTTTCCCATGGCCCTATGCCAGCGAGGCAGCGGGCAGCGATCTCGCGGGCTTGCGTGAGGCTTTGGATGCTGCGTGGAAGGCCTCGCCGATGCACGGCAAGGCTCAGCTCTGCTTTGAGAGCGGCCGCTACCTCTGCGCCAGCAGCGGCACGCTGCTCACGACGGTGCTCGATGTGAAGAAAGCCGGAACGAAGACCTTCATCGTGCTCGACACGGGCATTCATCACCTCGGCGGCATGTCCGGCCTCGGCCGCATCCCGCGTGCGGCGCTGACTTTGATCAATCTCACCGCGAAGCGAGAAGGGGAGATGGTCGCCGATGTCGTCGGCCCGCTGTGCAGCCCGCTCGATAGCCTTGCGCGAGGCCAAAAGATGTCGCCCGTGGAGGTGGGTGATGTGCTCGCCGTGCCAAATGTGGGCGCTTACGGCCTCACGGCCAGCCTGCTCGGCTTTTTGAGCCACGAGACCCCGGAAGAAGTGGCCTATCGAGGCACCGAAGTGATCGAAAAGTGGGTCTTCCAGTGCTGGCATAATCCTTATCGTGCTTTTTAGTTCCCGCCCCTCATGACTGCTGCTGATCTCACTCCGAAACTTCAGGAAATCCTCCGCCCGAAGCTCCGCTTCCTCTCCGCCGATGCCGCTGTGCCCATGGACGAAGACCTTGGCAAGCTCGGTCTCGACTCGATGGCCTCCATTGATCTCCTGATGGAAATCGAGCAGCAACTCGGGGTGCAGATCCCGGATGAAATGATGACCGTGGATACCTTCTCCACCGGAAATCACCTTCTCGCGGTGATCGAGAAACTCAGTTAAAGGCCCCAATCGCCCTCGGCGAGGACGCTGTGTTTGGGTAATGCCTTGAACGGCTCTGGAAACGAAAAGTGATGCGTCACCTGCTCCTCACGATGGTGGAGCGTGGGTGCATTATCCCATGAGGCATCTCCAGGAAAGCTGGCGAGTGAGAGAAGACGCTCGCTGCCGAGCAGGGATGGCCTTCGCACCAGTTCACCGACGAGGGCGTGGAGTTCGGTGAAGCTACTGCTGGTCGTGAAGTGATCGATTTCCATCCAGGCGGGGATGCCACGGATCTTCTTTGGCGTGAGGAAAAGGTAGCTGGTGAGACAGCCGGCCTCATCGAGCACGCCAAGGAACTCATGACGCCGCATCGGTGCCGCTGCAAACCAACGCAGATACTCGGGCGTGATCCATTTTTCGATGCGATCGGCGCTTTGGTAGCTCGTGGCGATGCTTTGAACCTCGGCGGGTTCACGAGTGAGTTTTTTGCCAGGGGGAAGCTGCGGCCATTTTTTTGCCGCAAGCATGCTGAAGAGGCCGAGGGGCACAAAATGGCGGGTGATGGCCGTAGCTGGCAGCCAGCCGCTTTTTTGCAGCATGAGCTGCACGTCCGGTGTGGGGGTGGTGTCAGCCATCACCGTGCTGGTAGCGAGGCGGCGCAGCTTCATGAGCATTGGCAGGCTGGCATTGCGATGGGCTTCATCCACCCGCCAGGTCGAGGCGACGTAGGCGGCACTGAGCTTACCACCGGCGGCATAACCAGCGGGAATGAGCGCCATGAAGCCTGCGATCTTGCCTTCATGACGCAAAACCCAGCCGCGAGATGGTGAGAGGGATGCGAAAGGATTCTCATCCCACCAGTGCGCTAGCCGCCGCTGCCACATTGCCTCGCTCAGCGGTTCCGCATCACTGGCGATGAGCCAGGGGATCAGCTCGTCCCGCGAAGCGGCGGATTCAGAATAGTCTTCGATCTGGCAGGCGGGCATCGGCGAGCGTGGTAGCTGCAAAAGAAGGCCAATTCAAGTGAGCGCTTGATGTGTCTGACTGGCCTGCAAAGCGGATGAAGGGCATAAAAAAACGCGGGAGCCTTTTCGGGCTCCCGCGTGTGGGATGATGGATGCTCGAATTACTCGGCAGCAGCGGCCTTTTTCTTGGCCGGAGCTTTTTTAGCAGCGGCTTTCTTGGCTGGGGCCTTCTTCTTGGCGACCGGAGCGGCTTCTTCCGCAGGAGCGGCGTCGCCTTCAGGGGCGGCTTCAGCGGGAGCAGCAGCGGCCTTCGGGACGAAAGCGTCCACCCATTCGATGTAGGCCATCGGGGCGGAATCGCTACGGCGTTGGCCGAGCTTGGTGATGCGGGTGTAGCCACCTGCACGTTCCTTGGAGGCCGGGGCGATCTCTTCGAAGAGCTCCTTCACCACATCTTTGTGGCGGAGGTAGCGCAACGCATTGCGTCGTGCGTGCAGCGTGCCCGCCTTGCCGATGGTGACCATTTTTTCCGCGAATGGGCGGACGGCTTTGGCCTTGGCGAGGGTGGTGCGGATGCGACGATGTTCGATGAGCGAGATGACGAGGTTCATCAGCAGGGCATCGCGATGATCCTGCTTGCGCTGAAGTTTGATGGTTTTCCTTCCGTGTTTCATGTCCTGTTAGTGCGTTCCTTTTCTTCGTTGGGTTGATCTTACTCGTCTTCGTCGTCGAGATGGCTGTCCACCAGCTTGGTGAAGCCAGCGGCATCGGCGATGTCCTCTTCGTCATCGGCCAGCATGCTGCTGCGGGCGAGGAGGGACACGCCGCCAGGGATGGGCTCAAGCAGCGCGGGATCGAATTTCATGCCAAGGGACAGGCCGAGTTCGGCGAGCTTTTCCTTGATCTCGGTGAGGGATTTCTTGCCGAAGTTGCGGTAGCGCAGCATTTCGGATTCCGTCTTCATGGCGAGCTGGCCGACGGAGGTGATGTTGGCGTTGTTGAGGCAGTTCGCAGCGCGGACGGAGAGTTCGATCTCGTTGACGCTCATGTTGAGCAGCTTGCGGAGTTCAGCGTTTTCTTCGCTCTGAGCTTCTGGGGCGGCTTCGAATTCCACGGCCTTGTCGTCGTAGTTCACGAAGACGTCGAGGTGGTGACGAAGGATGGCAGCGGATTGCAGGAGGGAATCCTGCGGGGAGATGCGGCCATCGGTCCACACGTCGAGCACGAGCTTGTCATAATCGGTGTTCTGGCCGACGCGGGTGGTTTCCACTCCGTACTTCACGCGGGTGACTGGGGAGTAGATGCTGTCGATCGGGATCACGCCGATGGGGGTATCGGCACGCTTGTTTTCTTCCCAGGAGGCGAAACCACGGCCCACGCGGACTTCGAATTCGGCTTCGAACTTGGTCTTCTTGGCGATGGTGCAGATGACCTGGTCCTTGTTGATGACTTCGTAGTGGTTGTCGTCCTTGATGTCGCCGGCGGTGATGGTGCCTTCTTTTTCGACGATCAAGGAGAGGAGACGTGGCTCCTTGCTCTCGCTGTTGTGGCGGAATTTGACCTTCTTGAGGTTCAAAACGATCTGGACGACGTCTTCGAGCACGCCGGGCAGGGTGGAGAATTCATGCTCAACGCCGCGGATCTTCACGGAGGTGATGGCGGCGCCTTCCAAGGAGGAAAGCAGGACGCGGCGGAGGCTGTTGCCGATGGTGTGGCCGTAACCTTTATCAAAGGGTTCGGCGACGAACTGAGCGTAGGTTTCGGTGGCCGTGGCCTCGTTTTTAACGAGGCGACTCGGCATTTCGAATCGAGCAAGACGTGCTGACATGGTGTGTTTATATGAGGCCGGGTTACCTCCGGACGAGTATCCTGCACATCCCAGAGGGAGGCAGGCACGGAGACCAACGGCGAATGGTAGAGGGAGGCTACTCGCGAGGGGCGGGGATAATGCGGGGTCCGCCTTTGAATGCAAGCGGGGATTTCAGGCTAAAAACAAGGATTTTGGGCACAAAAAAGCGGAGCCGAGGTGGCTCCGCTTTCGTGAAATCTGGGTGGGAAGGTTATTCCACGCCTTTCCAGGCACCGAAGCTAGCACCTTCACTGATCCATTTCTTGATCAGGTCGATGTTCGCAGCGCTGACGCGGTCGCCCTTGCCTTCGGGGGGCATGGCGAGGTCATCGGACTCAGGAAGGAGCATGGTTTTGACGAGCCAGCTCGCGTCCGGCTTGCCGGCGACGACGTTTTCATCGGGGTATTCCTTGCCGCCCTTGATGATGGAGGCAGCACCATCAAGGCGGAGTCCGCCCTTGGGCTTCTTCACCTTGCCTTTTTCTTCGTGTTCTTTCTCGTGGCACTTGAAGCAGGTTTCCTTCAGGACGGGGAGGATCTGCTTTTCGAAATCCACCTTGCCAGCGTCTTGGGCGCTGCTGGTGGGGCTGATGGCAGCGGCGAGGACCGCAGCGAGGGAGAGGGCGATGGTTTTCTTCATATAAGGATGGCGCGGGATGCGCAGGGCGGATGATGGGCGAGGCGGTGAAAGCGTCAAGCTGCAAGCCGGAGACTGCCGCGAGAGCTTTCGGAGGAGAGGGAAGCAAGCCCGGATAATCTGGGCAACCTAAATATTTCAGTAGCCTTAAATAATTTCTGCTGCCAAAATCGCCGCCATGAATCGCGCCGCTGCTGCCTCCCGCCCCGCACGCTCACGGTCCACCGATGAAAAGGTGAGCCCGTGTAATGATCCCATCGGCATCCTCCTGCTCATGGCGGCCTCCATGCTGCTCCTGGCTCTCGTTTCCTATGACTCTTATGATTTGGGGCCGGATGCCACTCTGGGGCATGGAGACGCTCACAATGAATCGACGCAAAATTTCATGGGCTGGCTGGGAGCCTGGGTCGCCGGATGGTCCTTTTACCTCCTCGGCCTCGCGGCCTATGCCATTGCGATCTGCCTGACGTGGTTCGGCGTGTGCAAGCTGCATACCAAGACGCCCACCACGCGGTTGGGCATCCTCGGCACGGTCATTCTCACCGTCACGGCGGCGGTGCTTCTGCATGCGCTGAGGCTCTTTGAGCCAGATAACAACTTCCTACCAGAGGGCGGCGGCGGATTCATCGGCAGGCTGCTGGGAGATTTGAGCCTCGCTGTGGTGGGGAAAGGCGGCTCGGTGATGCTTTTCGGCAGCGTCTATGTCACCTCCCTCTTCATGGTCACGGGCATTCATCCGCTTTCGGCTCTCCAAAGCATCCGCTACGAATTCGCCAAGTGGCAGGAGGAGTGCGAGCAGCGCCGTTTAATTGCCGAAAAACTGGCTGAGGAAGCCGCGAACACCATTCCCGGCACCTTCACCCCCATTCCCGAGGAATTGCGCAAAAAGAAGCGTGGCGCCAAAGATCCCGCGACGGCCGCCGCTCTGGCCGAGATGGCCAAAACGGCCGCCGAGACGGGTCTCGTCACGCCGGAACTGGGGCTCAAGTTTGATCCACCACCGCCGCCAAAGATTATCGATTCCTCCGCTCCGCGTTCCCACGAGGACAATGCCGATAAACCCAAGCTCACCGAGGTGTGGGAGAAAAAGCGTGCGCAAAAGATCGAGCAGGCTCCGCACGGCTCGCTGGGAAATCTCACGGTTCGTTTCAAAGACTACAAACTGCCTCCCATCGACCTCCTCAACTGGCCGGTGGAGCAGCACGCACCGACGGATAAAGTCGAGCTCCTCGCCACTCAGGCCACCATCGTCAAAGCACTCTCCAGCTTTGGCATCACCGTCGAGCCGGGAGACATCACCCGGGGTCCCGCCATCACTCGCTACGAGGTGCGGCCCGTGGATGGCCTCCGCGTCAGCCGTATCGCGAATCTCGATGCGGATCTCGCCCGTGCCACGCGTGCCGAGCGCATCAACATCCTCGCTCCCATACCCGGCAAAGACACCGTGGGCATCGAACTGGCGAACAAAGAGAAGATCGTCGTCCCGCTTCGCGAGCTGCTGGAAGATGATGCCTTCATCAATGGCAAGGCCAAGCTTCCCGTCGCCCTCGGCAAGGATGTGTATGGCAAGACCATCATTGGCGATCTCGCCGCCATGCCACACTTGCTTGTCGCCGGTGCCACGGGCTCAGGTAAATCGGTTTGCATCAACAGCATCGTCACGAGCCTGATCTGCCGTTTTGCGCCGGATGAGCTTAGATTCATCATGATCGACCCGAAGGTCGTCGAAATGCAAAACTACGAGGAACTGCCTCATTTGGCGCTTCCGGTTGTCACCGATCCGAAAAAGGCACTCCTCGCTCTTCGCTGGGTGGTGAAGGAGATGGAAAACCGCTATCAAATCTTCGCCCAGGAAGGCTGCCGAAACTTCGAGACCTTCAACAACCGCAACCGCAAGCGCAAAGCCGATCAGGATGCCAAGCGAGCCGCTGCGGCCGCCGCAGGCAACGCCGCTCCTGAGCCCGTGACCGCGGCTGCCAACGCCGCCAAACCTGCCAAAACCTCGCCCAAGGTCGTCGAGCCCGATTTGATGCCCACTGGCGCTGCGGCCCTGATGACTCGCGAACCTGTTTTCACCCACGCAGTCTCCTTGAGCAGGGAGCCGGAAGAATTCGATCTCGACGCCGAGCTGGAAGACTTCGACAACGAGATGAAGAACCAGCTTCGCGATGCCAGCGGCGCTTGGTTGGGTGATTCGCAGCCGCCGCCTTCACCGAGCACCACCGAGCGTGATTACCGCCCGCCGGTGCCGGACACGCTGCCTTACGTCGTCGTCATCGTCGATGAGCTGGCCGATTTGATGCAGACCGCACCTGCGGACATCGAAGTGTGCATCGCCCGCATCACACAGATGGCCCGTGCCGCTGGTATCCATCTCATCGTCGCCACCCAGACACCGCGTGCGGACGTCATCACCGGCGTCATCAAAGCGAACATTCCTACCCGCATTGCCTTCCAGGTCTCCTCCGCCCTCGATAGCCGCGTCATTCTCGACCGCAAAGGTGCCGAGAACCTCGTCGGTAAAGGGGACATGCTCTATGTGCCACCCGGCGGTGCCCAGCCCATCCGCAGCCAGGGTGCCTTCGTCACCGACGATGAGATTCACGCAGTCGTCGAGCATTGCGTGGCTCAAGGGAAGCCGGTATTCGATGTCAAAGTCGATGCCAACAGCGGCGAATTCCTCGCTGACGGTGATGAGGACGGCGAAGGCGGCGGCATGAGCTCTGAGGAAGCTGAGACCCTGGAACAGTGCATCGAGGTCATCCGTCAGGAAAAGAAAGCTTCCACCAGTCTCTTTCAGCGTCGCCTGCGTCTCGGCTATGGCCGTGCCGCTCGCATGATGGATCTTCTGGAGGCTCGCGGCATCATCGGCCCCGGTGATGGCGCAAAGCCACGCGAGATTCTGGTGCAGATTGATTGAGGCCGGGCGGCTCAAGCCAGCACTTCCGATACCACGCGGGCTTTCGCATTCTCCACGAGCACCTGATCGGTGCCGTTGCGCTTGTAGCTGAGCTTCTTGGGATCGAGACCGAAAAGGTGCAGCAGCGTGGCGTGGTAGTCGTAGTGATTGACCACGTCCTTGACGGCGTGGTGGCCGAAGTCATCCGTCTCGCCATGCATGTGACCGGCTTTGAAGCCGCCACCGGCCACCCACATGCTGAAACCGTAGGTGTTGTGATCGCGGCCCACGGTTTTGCGATCCTTGGCTCCGGCACGATTCTGAATGACGGGCAGGCGTCCCATCTCGCCGCCCCAGTGGACGATGGTGGTATCGAGCAGGCCGCGTTGCTTCAAATCAGTGACGAGCGCAGCGGCACCTTGATCGACATACAAACAGGCCGCAGGCAGGCCGGTGAGGATGCTGGAGTGGTGATCCCAGGTTTGATTGCCGGTGAAGAGCGACACGAAACGCACCCCACGCTCGACAAGGCGGCGAGCAATGAGGCAGCGGGTGCCAAACTCCGCCGCGGCGGGATTGTCGAGACCGTAGAGCTTCTTCGTGGCGGCGCTTTCTTGAGAGATGTCGAGCGCCTCTTTGGCCGCGGTTTGCATGCGGGCGGCGAGTTCGAAGGACTGGATGCGAGCCTCCAGATCGGCCTCGCCGGGACGAGCTTCGAGGTGCTCGCGGTTGAGGCGGTCCACGAATTGGAGATAGCGGGCCTGTGCATCGCCTTTGAGGCTCAAAGGAGCGTCGAGATTCGGAATGCGCGGTTCTTTGGGCCGGATGACGGTGCCTTGGAAGAGGCTAGGGAGCCAGCCGTTGCTCCAGTTGTCCACGCCGAGCACGGGAACACCTCGCGGATCGGTCAGCGCCACATAAGCGGGCAGGTCCTGGTTCTCGCTGCCGAGGCCGTAAGTGATCCACGAGCCGAGTGTGGGCCTGCCGCTGGTGACCTGGCCATTCATGAGAGCGGAGATGCTCTGGCCGTGGTTGTTCACACCGGTGTGCATCGACCGGATCAGCGTGACATCATCCACGATGCGCGAGAAGTGCGGCAGCAGCTCGCTCACATCCATGCCGCACTGGCCGTGCTTTTTGAACTTCCACGGCGGTCCCATGACCTCGCGACTGGCTCCGGCAGCATCGTCGTATTTGACCTCGCCAGGGAATTCCTTGCCGTCGAGCCGCGTGAGTTCGGGTTTCGGGTCAAAGAGGTCCATGTGGCTCGGCCCGCCCTGCATGAACATGGAGATCATCGCCTTCGCTTGGCCAAAACCGTGCGGCTGCTTCGGCTTGAGGTCGTAATGCGGCACCGTGGCGCGGTCCGTGGTGGCTAGCAGGCCCTGCTCCTGCAACAGCGTGGCCAAAGCGATGCCGCCGATGCCGTAGGCGGAGCGGTTGAGGATGGAGCGGCGGGTTTGAAGCATGAGACTTCTACGTCCGGCGCGGTGGCATCTTTTGCATGCGATGGAGTTTGTGACATGCTCGCCGCGTGCCGCCCACTACTCAGCGCCTCGAATGGCTCGATCTCTTTCGAGGTCTGGCCGTGCTCGGCATGGTCTGGACGCATGCCGCGAACACCTTCCTCACCGCCGAGTTGAAGGCTTCATCATGGTTTGAGACCCTGACCTCGTATCACGGGCTGATCGCCCCGGCGTTCTTTTGGATTGCTGGATTTGCCCGGGCGCATGTCACCATGGGCAAAACGAAGCCCGCCTGGCCGGTGGCGAAGCGCCTGCTGCTCGTGTGGCTCATCGGCTACCTCATGCATGTGCCGTGGGATCACCTGTTGGATGCTCAAGCCATGCGTGCGGTCGCCACGGTCGATGTGCTGCACTGTCTAGCGGTCTCCGGCTTGATCCTGCTGGCCGTGGAAAAGCTGGGGAAGGGCAGGGAAGTGGCCGGGCTGGTCCTGCTGCTCGTTTTCGTGAGTTTGGAAAAATCGGCCCGTGAATGGCAAACCAGCGTTTTGGTGCTCGATCAGTATTTCAACCGCCTTCACGGCTCGCAGTTCGCCCTGTTTCCATGGATTGGTTTTGGTCTCGCGGGCTTCATCACACGGCGTGCCTGGGACGGGCAACTGAATCGCTCGGCGGCGGGTGTGATGCTCATGGGAGCTTTGTTCGCGTGGGGACTTTCCAACACGCCATGGCCCGGTGGCCCGCCCGCCTTCTTTTTGGAACGCCTCGGCTGGGTGATGATGGCGGCGGTCGCTGTCGCTTCCTTGGCTGGCCTCGTGAGCCGCTTCACCGGTTGGCTGCGACTCGCTGGACGTGAATCGCTGCTGCTTTACGTCGCTCATCTGATGCTGATTCACTCGATTCCGCTGCCACGGCAGCCCTTGCAGCATCTCATCGGCCCCACACAGCACATCGGCGGCGTTCTTGCCATCTTCGCCGGGCTTTTCGCGGTCTCCTGGCTGCTCGGGGCGTGGAATGAGCGGCGGAAGCGTCGGGTGCGTGAAACCTGAAACTTGGAACTTTAAACTTCCTCGTTTGCGCCCAAACTCCGCCCCTCCATGTCCGAACCTGCCTCCAACGCCCCCGCTTCTCTCGATTTCATCCGCGAAATGATCGCCGCCGATCTGGCGGAAGGACGCAACGGCGGCCAGATCGTTACCCGTTTCCCCCCAGAGCCAAACGGCTACCTCCACATCGGCCACGCGAAGAGCATCTGCCTGAATTTCGGCCTCGCCCAGGAGCATGCGCCGAACGCCCGCTGCCATCTGCGCTTTGACGACACGAACCCCACCAAAGAGGAAGTCGAATACGTCGAGAGCATCCAGGCGGACGTGAAATGGCTCGGCTTCGATTGGGGCGAGCACATGTTCTTCGCCAGCGACTACTTTGAGAAGCTCTACCTTTTCGCCGAGCAGCTCATCGGCAAAGGGCTCGCCTATGTGGATGATCAGACGCAGGAGGAGATGCGCCTGAATCGCGGCACGCTCACCACGCCTGGCACACGCAGTGTTTACGCCGACCGCACCCCGGAGGAAAACCTCGATCTCTTCCGCCGCATGCGGAAGGGCGAGTTCAAAGAAGGTGAAAAAGTGCTCCGTGCGAAGATCGACATGGCCTCGCAGAACATGCATCTGCGTGATCCGGCCCTGTATCGCATCTTGCATGCCCATCACCACCGCACCGGCGATGCCTGGTGCATCTACCCGATGTATGACTATGCGCATCCGCTCAGCGATGCGCTCGAA
The DNA here is from genome assembly GCA_044370285.1 of Prosthecobacter sp. Lineage (GTDB taxonomy): Bacteria > Verrucomicrobiota > Verrucomicrobiia > Verrucomicrobiales > Verrucomicrobiaceae > Prosthecobacter. The sequence goes on along the minus strand of JBILVU010000037.1, from coordinate 17,702 downwards.
AGCATCACGCACAGCCTTTGCACACTCGAGTTCGAGGTGCATCGCCCGCTTTACGAATGGCTCATCAACAACGTCGATGGCCTGCCCGGCCAGCCCTATCAGCGTGAGTTTGCCCGCCTGAACCTCAGCTACACGGTCATGAGCAAGCGCAAGCTGCTCCGCCTCGTCAAAGAAGGCCTCGTGAGCGGCTGGGACGATCCCCGCATGCCCACCATCAGCGGCATGCGCCGCCGTGGCATCACGCCCGCGGCCATCCGCAGCTTCTGCAAAACCATCGGCCTCACGAAGTTCAATTCGCTCACCGAGATCGCCCTGCTCGATCACGCCATCCGCGAGGACCTCAACAAGGTCGCCCGCCGTGCCTATGGCGTGCTGCGCCCGATCAAAGTCGTCATCGAAAACTACCCCGAGGACAAAGTGGAGTATTTCGAGTCCGCCAATCACCCTGAAGATCCCGCCGCAGGCACGCGTCAGGTGCCGCTCTGCCGTGAAATCTACATCGAAGCCGATGACTTCATGGAAGTGCCCGTCGATGGCTTCCATCGCCTGAAGCCCGGCGGTGAGGTGCGTTTGAAATTCGCCTTCTGCATCATCTGCCAAGAGGTCATCAAAGATGCCGCCGGTAACATCACCGAACTCCGCTGCACCTACGACGAGGCCACACGCCATGGCGTGAAGCCCGAAGGCCGACCAAAGCCCAAAGGCATCATCCACTGGGTCAGCGCCCGTCATGCCATCGACGCCCCCGTGCGCCTCTACGACCGTCTTTTTACCGTCGAGACACCCGATGCTGATGCCGGCGAAGACGGCGACTTCACGCAGTTCTTGAACCCCGCGTCGCTCGAAGTCCTCGCCAATGCCAAACTGGAGCCTTCTCTTAAAGATGCCGCTCCCGGCTCGCATTGGCAGTTTGAGCGTGTCGCCTACTTCTACGCCGATCCGGTCGATTCGAAGCCTGGTGCGCCAGTCTTCAACCGCACCGTCACGTTGAAGGACGGCTGGGCACCGAAGAAGTAAACCTCACTCATAAAGCCGGAAGAGGCCGCTGTGATCGAGATCGCCGTGGCCTTTTTCGTGGACGAATTTCTCCCACTGTTCGCGGGAGTTGCGCAGGGTAGGGGAGTCGAGGCCCACGCTCTCCGCCAGCTCGCACATGAGGCGCACGTCTTTGAGTTGGAGCGTCGCCCGACCGCCGGGGACAAAGTCGCGCCGCACCATGCGGTCGCCATGGAGATTCAGGATGCGGCTTTCGGCAAAGCCACCCAGCAGCGCCTGCCGCACGAGGGCGGAATCAACGCCCGAAAGCTCCGCCATGCGCAGCGCCTGCGCCACGGCGTCGATGGTCTGCGCCACGATGAGCTGGTTCGCCAGCTTCGTCACCTGGCCACTGCCGCTGGCTCCCATGTGGGTGATGTTCTTGCCCACCGCCTGAAAGACCGGCAGCGCCCGCTGAAAGTCCGCCTCGGTGCCGCCTGCCATGATCGTGAGATTCCCCGCCTCCGCACCCACCTGGCCGCCGGAGACCGGCGCATCCACCCAGTGGACCTTCTTCGCGAATGCCTTCGTCTCCGGCACACCCGTGGTGCCGAAATCAAGGATCAGCGCATCCGGGTGCAGCCCTTCAATGAGGCCGCCGGTGCCAAAGACCACCTTCTCCACCACCTCCGTCATGGTGAGATTGAGGCAGATGATGCCAGCGCCGATCTCGCGAGCCAGTTCCGGCAGGGAAGCCGCCCGGCGCATGCCGAGTTTTACCGCCGCCTCGGCCGGTTCCGGGCTGCGATTCCACACCACCACCTCCGCGCCGTGCTCATGCAAATGCCGCGCATTCGCCCGCCCCATGTTGCCGAGGCCCACGAATCCGATTTTCGTCCCGAGAAGAGTTTTTTCCATCCACCATGGCTAGCAGCATTGCCCGGCCATTTGAACCAAAATTTGGCAGCCCATGGCGCGAATGAGGAAACTGCCCTTCGGGAATGACGAAACTGCCCTGACGGGAATGACGAAACCAGAGCCGAGCGAAGCGAGACAGACGACTGAAAGGAGCCCGGAGGGAAGCGAAGCGCATCAATGGCGAATGTCGAATGAATGCCGAAGCCCGAAGTTCTGGCATTGGGACTTGATTCATCATTCCTCATTCTGGTTTCGTCATTCATTCTTGCCCACCGCATTCCCCTTCGCTACGTCCCTCCCCCCCCATGCCTCGCGAATACACGCTGCACAGCACGCACGAACCCTCCCACCGCATCGACTTTAAGGCGGAGCTCAATGAGCAGCAATACGCTGCCGTCGTCAGTCCGCCGGGGCAGTCGCTCGTCATTGCGGGAGCAGGCTCGGGCAAGACACGCACGCTGACGTATCGGGTGGCATGGTTGCTCGACAATGGCGTCCAGCCGGAGTCCATCCTGCTGCTGACCTTCACGAACAAAGCCGCGCGGGAGATGCAGGAGCGTGTGCAGGCCCTCGTCAGCCTCGATGCCAGCCGCATCTGGGGCGGCACCTTCCACAGCATCGGAAACCGACTCCTGCGCTACAACGCCGAGCGGCTCGGTTACCGCAAAGGCTTCTCCATCATGGATCGCGAGGACCAGAAGGACCTTCTCGAAACCGTCATCGGCGCCAGCGGCATTGATACCACCAGCTACCGCTTCCCCAAGGCCGAGGTGCTCGGCGACATCTTCTCCCTCGCCGACAACACGCTCTGCGACCTCAAGGAGATCATCGACAGCCGCTACCCTTACTTCGACCGCGTCGCCGAGGGCATCCTGAAGCTGCGCAAGCTCTACCAGGACAAGAAGCGCGAGACGAACTGCATGGACTTCGATGATCTCCTCGCGCTCACCGTGCAGCTTCTGGAGGAAAACGAGGACTTGCAGGAGCGCTACCGCCGCCAGTTCGAGTTCATCCTCGTCGATGAGTATCAGGACACCAACAGCCTGCAATGTCGCATGGTCGAGCTGCTCACCGGCCCGCAGGGAAATCTCATGGTCGTGGGCGATGACGCCCAAAGCATCTACTCCTGGCGCGGCGCGGACGTTTCCAACATCCTCAACTTCGCCGAGCACTGGCCACGGGCACGCACGCACAAGATCGAGGTGAACTACCGCAGCGTGCCCGAGGTGCTGAACCTCGCCAATGCCGCCATCGCCATGAATCGCGGCCAGATTCCGAAGAACCTCCAGCCCGCCCGCGAATCCAAAGGCGTGCTCCCCGCGCTCGTCTCGCTCGACAACTCCTCCGCGCAGGCCGCCTTCGTCGCGCAGCGCATTTTGGAGCTGCAAGACGAGGGCTGTGACCTCAACGACATCGCCATCCTCTACCGTGCCCACTTTCACAGCATGGAGATCCAGATGGAGCTCACGCAGCGCGGTATCCCGTTTCAGATCACCAGCGGCCTTCGCTTCTTCGAACAGGCGCACATCAAGGACGTCGCCGCCTTCATGAAGTTCGCGGTGAACCACCAGGATGAGGTCAGCTTCATGCGCATGGTGCGCCTGTGCGATGGCATCGGCAATGTCAGCGCCTACAAACTCTGGAACGACTGGCTGCAAACCGAGTCGGCCAAGTCCGAGACGATGCCCACCAGCTTCTCCGAGTTGCTTTTGCCGTTCAAAGTACCGAAGAAGGCCAAAGCCACGTGGGAGCAGTTCGCCTACACGCTCGATGAACTCATCGACAAGGAAGGCAAAGCCGTCGCTCCAGCCATCATGATCCGCAGCATCGTCGAAGGCGTGTATGAGGACTACATGAAGGCCAAGTTCAAAAACTACGAGCAGCGCCAGCAGGACCTCGAACAGCTCAGCAACTTCAGCGACCGCTTCACCGATGCCCTGGAGTTCCTCAGCCAGCTATCGTTGCTCAGCGGCGTCGATACCGACAACAAGCCCGACCAGCAGGCGCAGGACCGCGACGCCGTCACCCTCACCACCGGCCATCAGGCCAAGGGCTTGGAGTGGAAAGTCGTCTTCGCCGTCTGGCTCGCCGACGGCATGTTCCCCCACAAACGCGCCATCGACGAAGGTGGCGACAGCGCCCTCGAAGAAGAACGCCGCCTCTTCTACGTCACCGTCACCCGCGCCAAGGACGAGCTGTATCTGACCTATCCCGTCATCAACCACCAAGCCCGCGACGGCGACATCATGATGCGCCCCAGCCGCTTCATCACCGATCTGCCGAAGGACCTCGTCGAGGTGTGGAATGTGAAGAGCGGGTGGTGAGGAAAGCGAGACAACCGAAGCGAAGCGGAACCGGAACGCAGTGGAGATGGCCGAAGGCAAATAGCCCCGCCTATGTTCTTCCAAACGCACCGGGGCAAACTGCCGACAGGCAGCCCGGAGGGTAAGCGAAGCGAAATCAACGGGAGAGAGCCAAGGGCAGAGGGCTGAGTCGTCCGACGGGAGCGCGGACACTTTGTCCGCTGTTCTTGGTTCTTGGTTCTTGGTTCGTAGTTCAGTGTGAAGTAGTCCGCGACTCCGCTCGCGGCCCGGACGGGAGACTTGGAGAAGGCGGTAAAGATCAACAACCACCTACGCCGCCGTCTCGTAGAAGTGCTCGAAGACGGCTTCCACCTTCGCTTCGTAAAGCGGCTTGTCATAGGCGCGGGGCAGACCGTCGTCGAGGGCATCAGAGATGGCTCCTTTGACTTGAGCACGAGGTCCGGCGCGCTTCTGCCAGTCGAGGGCGAGCAAACCTTGCACCTTGGAGAGCAGTTGCTTCGCCACCTTCTTCACCTCTTCGCGCTCGGCTTCGCTGAGGTCGGGCGCGGGACGGGTGAGGATGTCGAAGATGACCAGTTCATCGGGCAGCATGTTCTCGCGGACGTGCCGCGTCTGCTCCTCGCTGAGTTCACGACTGAGGTTCAGGAGTTCCTCAAAGAGTTCGTCGATATTGCGGCTTCCCGAATTGTAGGCCGCAATCAGCTCCTCGAACTTCTGCTGGTAGTCCGTCCGCAGGGCGCGGTGCATGTGGACGATCTTGTCCAGTGTGGCACGGATCGCGGCTTTGAGCTTCTCGATATCGAGGTTCTTCTGCTTCGACTCTTTGAACTTCTTCGCCAGCGCCTCGAAGTTGATCTTGGAGAGGTCGATCACGCCATGGCGTGCTCCGGCCTGACCTTCGGCAATGGTGAAGCCTTCTGCGCCGATGGACTCGTCGAGCAGGTCGTTCAGCTTGCCCATGATCGGCGTGATGTCGGGCGTTTCGCTTTCGCCGGTCTGGGTCTTGATTGTGTCCGCCAGTGTGGCGAGCAGCGAGCACATCGGTGCGAACTCAATCGCTGCCTTGTCGGGCTTCACGGCTTGGTAGAGCGCCCGCACGAGCTTCTCGTGGGCGAGGAATTGCTTCCGCAGTTCGTCCGGGGAGATCAGCGCATTCACCGCTTCGCTTAGGAGGTGTAGCTTCTCCATGCCTGTGGCCTCATGGATGGCGGGCAGGCTTACGCCCTGCTTCGCGCAAAACTCCGCCGCCTCTTTTAAGGCAGTGCGCAGTTGCTCCACCAGTTCCTGCTTGTCGCGCACGGGCGTCTTGCCGTTCTTACCGGCACCGTAGATGGCGAGCGCCTTCTCCAGCGAGGCAAAGACATTTGCGTAGTCCACGATCAGGCCGCTCTGCTTGCCGGGAAAGACGCGGTTCGCACGCGCGATGGTCTGCATCAGCGTGTGGTTCCGCATCGGCTTGTCGAGGTAGATCGTCGAGCAGCTTGGCGCGTCGAAGCCGGTCAACCACATGGCGCAGACAAAGACGATGCCCAGTTCCTCCTCCGGGTCTTTGAAGAGTTCGTCCAGCTTCTCCTCGTTCATCCGCTTGCGATGCGGCACGATGTCGATGCCCTTCTCGGCCATCTTGGCGATCTCGTTCTGCTCGCTGGAGACGATCACCGCCATGTCCGTGTGCTCCAGCAGGTCCGCCCGCCGTTGCAGCTCTCTCACCTTCTCGGCGTCATAGGGATTTTTGTATTCGCGTTTCGTCTGGCCCGGCTTCAGCGGCTTCATGATCGAGGCCTCTTTCAGCTCCTCCCGGACCCGCTTCATCTCCGCCATCCAATACTTCAGCACCTTGTCATGCATCTTCAGCGCGGTGACCTTGTCGATGCTGACCACCATCGCTTTGCCTTGGAAGCCACGGCCCAGGAAGTGAGTGACGATGTCCTTGGCCACGGTCTCCAGGCGGTCGTCGCGGGTGATGAGGTGGTATTGCTTGCCCAGTTCCTTTTGCAGCTTCTCCTCGGCCTCGGGGCTCAGCTCCGCCTCTTCGATCAGCGCGTAGATGTCCTCGTTCAGGTCGGGATTGTCGAGGTGCAGCTCTGGTGTGCGGTTCTCGTAGAAGAGCGGCACCGTCGCGCCGTCCTCCACGCTTTGCTGGAAGTCGTAGATCGAGACGTAATCGCCAAAGACCTCCCGTGTCCGTTCCTCGCCCGCGATCAGCGGCGTGCCGGTGAAGGCCACAAAGGTCGCGTTTGGCAGGGCGGCCCGCATATTCATGGCCAGCGTGTCGTATTGGCTTCGATGAGCTTCATCCGTGAGCACAATGATGTCTTTACGTGTCGAGAGTACTGGCATCTGGCCACCCTCACCCCCGGCCCCTCTCCCAGAGGTAGAGGGGAGATTCAGAAAGGTGGCAATGCTGGTGAGAAATTCTTCGGGGCGATCCAGCACCACCTCATTTGGAAAGCGCAGGATCTTGAAGCCCATCGACTTCATTTGAGCGTCTCGCTTGGCATCCTTCGCAACGACCTCAGAGCGGCCATGCACATCGCCATCCAATTCGAGCACGAGCTTGTGTTCGGCGCAGAAGAAGTCCGTGATGTAGTTCCCCAACTGATGCTGACGACGGAACTTCAGATTTTCAAATCTCCGATCCCGCAACAAATCCCAGGCAATATCCTCCGCCGGAGTCTGCTTCTCCCGAAGCTCCCGTGCCCGCTTTACCAAGCCCGCAAACTCAAGGCCGCCCCGATAGTGAGGCTTCTTGCCCCCTTCTCCCCCTGGGAGAAGGGCCGGGGATGAGGGAGTTTCGGCACGAAACTTATGCACCAGCGTGAAGACGTAGCGGTGATTCCCTCGCAGCAAGTCGCGCAGATGTTCGCCGCTGCTGGCGTGGCAGATTTCGCCTTCGGCCTCGCTCACGGCACCGCAGGCTTTGAAGGTCGTGGCGATCTGCTCGTCCAGCTCCACGCGATCCGTCACGATCACAAAAGTCCAGTCGCCCGGCACGGTGCGCAGGATCTTCTGGGAGTAGAAGACCATGGAGAAGCTCTTGCCGCTGCCCTGCGTCTGCCAGAAGACCCCGCCGCGTCCGTGGCCTTCCGTGCGGGCCTTCAGGCTGGCGGCGATGGCGTTGTTCACGCCGAGGAACTGATGATTCTGGCCCACGATCTTGACCAGCCCGGCCTTGTGCTCGGAGAACAGGATAAAATTCTCCACCAGATCGAGCAGACGCGTCTTGTCGCAGGTGCCGCGAATCATCACCTCCAGGGAAACCCGGCGCGGCTCGTCCTCGCTGGCGATGCGCTTCCACTCAAAGAACCGCTCCCAGTCCGCCGTCAGCGATCCCACGCGGCTGTCCGTGCCATTGCTGGCGATCATGAGCGCATTGCCCCAGAACAGCGCCGGGATGTCCGCCTTGTAGCAGGTCAGGTTGTCCGTGAAGGCTTGCTGCGCGGGCACGCCCGGCTTCTTCAGTTCCACCACCACCAACGGCAGCCCGTTGACGAAGCCGATCAAATCCGGCCGCCGCAGGTAGAGCGGCCCTTGGATGGACATCTGGCTCACGAGGAGGAAATCATTCGCCAGCGGGTTCTCCCAGTCGATCACCCGCACCCGCTCTGGTTTCTGCCCGCCGCGTTCCTTGTCCGGAACACTGACCTTGATGCCCTGCTTCAAAAGCTCATGCACCTCCCGGTTCGCCGCGGCCATGCTCATCGCCGAGCGGTTGCGCGTTAGCTCGTCGATGGCCGAGGTGATCGCCTCCGGTGGCAAGGCAGGATTCAGTTTCTCCAATGCCGCCCGCAATCTTCCGCTGAGCACCGCTTCAGTCTTCGCCATCCGTCCAAGCGTTCCCGCGGCACCAAAAGTCTCCTCCGCTGCCGACACCGTCTCCCAGCCAAGGTCATCGAACAACCCGATGGCAGGCTGCTCGACGAGTTGGTCTTCGGTGTAGGCGTGGGAGGACATCGGCTTAAAGAATGAAAAAGCCGCAACCTACCATCACACCTTCACGGCGTTGTCCCAGCCAAAGTCGGTGAGACGCTGCCATGCTTTGACCAAGTGCTCCGACTTCAGTGTCCGGCTCTTCCGCGAGTTCCAGGACTGCACCGCCTTCACGGCCACATCGGCATTTGTGCGGGCAGCAGGCTCATGGGTCATCACCCAATGCACGGAACTCAGCAGTTCCAGACCGTAAGCGTCCTCGTAGCCTTCGATCAGCGCATCCACGCAGTTCATCCGCTGCTGGGTGTCGAAGTCGGTTTTGAGAAACGCATCCGCCTCTTCGACTGCACCCGGAAGCAGTTCGATGGGCTTGGTCGGCGTATCTTTGCCGTCGCCGTAACCTTGAGTGTAATGCTTCTCCATGCGGATCAGTACCTGGCGAAGATTCGTGGCATACGGCCCATAGGCCTGCGCTTCGTATTTAAGCTTCAATGGCTGACCGGATGCTTGGAGGAAATAGAGCAGCTTGTGAATCTCCAGCAGGCTCACAAAGGGATCGAGCAGGCCCTTCAAGTAGCGATCCATCAGCGCGATCAAGGCCGCCTGACCCATCGTCATTTTGGGGCGTTCCGTGCGGTTCGGCATCGCCTCGGCGGCAGGGGCACCTCCAGGCGCAAAGACCAGCGCCTTCACCTCAGGCACCGCAGCGAGGGCTGCCTCAATGCGCGGGCGCACCTGCTCCCAGGACAGCCCGCCCAGCCCGCAGCCCAGCGGAGGCAGCGCGATGGACTTGATTCCGGATTCACGAATCACCTGCACCAAGTCCTTCAAGCCCGTTTCCACATCCACCATCCGGCTTTTCGCCCGCCAGTGGCCTTTGGTTGGGAAATTGATGATCCAGCGCGGTCCGCCGAGCAAGCCGCCGAGGTCAACGACATGCATTTTACCCAGCTTCACTTCCCCGGCAGCACAGGCCCGGTCGTACTCCCGGTACATGGCCGGAAAGGCCTGCTTGAACTGGAGCGCGATCCCCTTGCCCATCACCCCCTCGGTGTTCACCGTGTTCACCAACGCATCAGCGCGGGCTTCCAGCAGATTGCCTTGGGTGTATTCGATCATGGGGAGAGGTTCAGTAATACCAGTTTGGCTGCACATCGACCAGCGGCTGGTGGGCCTGATTTTGAAGCAGAGCGTTCACTTGTCCAGCCACCGTTGCGTTATGACAGCCGATGTGGTGGATTCCCGTCCACGGGAAGGAGTCCGCCACCAGAAATTCCGCCATCTTCTGGTGGGTGCGCCCCTGCCAGTTGATCGCCCGGATCGCCGTCCAGTCCAGATCCGCGATCGCATCGAGCTTCGCATCAAACGAGGTGTGAAATGCCCCCGCATTGCCATCGCTCACGGCCCAAGCCCGCCCCTGAGCGATACCCACCTCCACCGTGCTGACCAGATGCACCACGGAGCGCTGGCATCCCTCAGGGCGTCCCGTGTTGCCACGATTGAGCGTGTACAGCATCGGCGAGCGCGGGCAGAAGTAGAATGGGACGAATTCACCGACGAAACGATTCTCACAGCACGGTACCGTGATCTCCTTCATCCGCCGCTCCTTGATGTGCCCATAGCCGATCACGGTGGCAGGCTGCTGCTGCGCCATCCGCACATCCGACCACAAGCCGCCCGCCGCCAGAATGCTGGCGAGGTTCTCCACATCCGTGATGTGATAAATGGCGATCTGGTCCGGGCGAACACTCATGAAGGAAGCCAATCGGCGGGAATACTGGGCTTAGTTCGCAGTTTCCGCCAGCGCAACCTGCCCCGACAGCAGACGCGGCAGCAGCAGGTCTCGGGTGCGGCGGAGGTTTTGGATTTGGAGGCCGAGGGTGCCTATTTGCGAGAACATTGGCGCAACAAGGCTTCGGAAGCGCAGACGAAGAGCCTCGGGCGGAACAACTCGAAGCGTCTGAGCGATGTATTCAGTCCACTTGAAGTTTGAGATGCCGGTTGATTGAACTTGGAACTGTTCGATCTCGCCGGACTCGTAGCCTTCAAGAAATGAGAGGTAAAGAAGTTCGGAACCATAGCCGACTGCGTCGGGATGAACGCGCTTACAAAAGCTGGCGCAGATAATGTCATCCCCGTTGAGCGCGGACACAATTTGAGGGCTGATGAAGAGTGCCCGACCGACTGGTTGACCTTTACTTCCGCCAGACACTTCAAAAACAATATCGCCTTGTTGAAGCCTACGCGCGCGAAGATTGGAGGCCGTGTGAAACCGGTATGGCACCTTTGTGACCTGACTGCTGCGAGCATCAGGAATATCGGTTCCTCGAATCACCCACGCAGGTTCAGAGTGCTCCTCGTCAGCGGCATCTTTGCCCCAGCCACCGCCAATCTGTTGTTTGATCAATGATTCAAGGTTCTTCACCTCCCAGCCCTGCGGGATGTCCCCGAGGGCGGAGGGGAGGCAGGTGACGGATTCGTGGCCGGGGAAGCGGAAGTGGACGAACCACTCGCGGTAGAGGGCGCGGGCCATGTCCTCCAGCAACCGGATGCGCCGCTGGCTATTCTCGATCAGCTCGTCGTAGGCCGACAGGATGCCCGCGATGCGATCTTGCTCCGCACGGGGAGGCAGCGTCACCTCCATTTCCTTGGCTGCGCCCACGTTAAAGTGCTGTTGTGCTACACCGACTAGATTGCCTCGCACTGAAGCCATTCCCCAAGCTGAATTGAAGATGGCTGCCAAATAGAATGAATTCAGTTCCTTGGATGGTGTGATAACGACCAAGTCAGCACAGTTTGAGTCGGGTAGAGACTCTGGAATCACACACGCTGTTCCTGGGTAACCGGTGCGAACGACAGCCACATCGCCTGGCCGCAATGCTGACTTCTTGACCTTCTCATGAAAGGCAGGCGGAATGAACTTCACGTCTGCGAGGTTAAGGCGGAATGGTGTGATGTTTTGAGAGCGGAGAAACGTGATGCCCGTCGGGGTATATTCATCCGCCATCGGCCCGACGTAACCCACGGTGATGCGGTCACACACATCCTTGAGCTTTGTCTTTCTCCAAGCTGATGGTCTGCTCTTCATGCCTCCAGAATCTCCGCCACGTTTTGGGCGATGGTTTGCTCCAGGCCGCGGGCCTGGGACTCAATTAGGAAGAGCCGATTCATTGGTGCTTGGCCTTCTGAACAGATTTGGGGCGCTTCTTGAACTCGCCTTGCACATCCGCGTAGGTGGTGCCGTCTGTATTCGTGTCATACACCGCATGGGCGGTGTCTGCGTCATTCAGCACCGCGAGCACGGAAGCCATCTGGCTTTGATGAATGCTCATCTCGGCAATCGGGATGAGGTTGTCCGGGCGCAGAAATGGCTTGGGCAGCTTCGTGCCATTCGGGTAGGCGCTGACCCGGAAAGCCCAACCAGGAGGTTTGGATGAGCCATTCAGATTCACGATGCCGATGGCCTTTTTGGATTCTGGTTTGACCACTGGCTCGTCACTCTTTCCAGCAAGGACATTCGCTGCATAGCTCGTGACATGGAGAAGTATCCGGGTGGGGAGGTTTTCAGGCTGAGTGGTTTTCTTTTTCATAAGTTCGGTAAGGCGGGAATGAGGGTAGGCGTGAGATGCAGTATCAAGCGGCCAGGATTTCGGTGACGTTGGCCGCGATGGTGGCTTCGAGTTCCCGTGCAGCAGCGTTGAGGGTTTCGAGTTCTTCGTTCCAGGTGCCGAGCTGGGTCTTGAAGTCCTCATCACTGACGGTCTCACCAGGGGCGACGCCGACGTAGCGGCCGGGGTTGAGGCTCCAGCCCTGCGCTTCGATCTCGGCGAGGGTGGCGGCTTTGCAGAGGCCGGGGATGTCGCGGTAGGCGCAGGTGATGCGGGCACTCCTGCCCGCAGGTTTTGGACTGGAGCGGACAGGAGTGTCCACGCTCCCTTGGGCATTGCGGGCAGGAGTGCCCGCATCACTTCCGAAGAGCTCTTCGAGCTTCGTTTTCGCTTCTTCACCGCCCAGGGTGAAGTCGGGGGTTTCGCCGCGATAGAGGCGGACGAGGTTGGCCATGAAGCTGATCTGGGCATCGGTCCAGTCGCGGTGGGCGCGGTCGATCTGGCGGTAGATGTGGCGGGCGTCGATGAAGAGGACGGTGTCGGCTCTGTTGAGAGGAGCGTGGGCACTCTTGCCCGCCTCTTGATTCTTCGCGGCTGCGCCGCTTATGGAGGCATGGCGGACAGGAGTGTCCGCGCTCCCGTTGGCGCTCCCTTCGCGAGCTTTCCCCTTATCGAAGAACCACAGCGTGCAGGGCAGCGTGACGGTGTAGAACATGTTTGGGCCGACGGCGACCATGACATCGACGGCGCGGGCCTCGATGAGCTTTTGGCGGATGTCCTGCTCGGAGGCGCGGGCGTCGGAGGCGGAATTCGCCATGACGAAACCGGCTCGGCCTGTGTCATTCAGCGCAGAATAGAAATCCTGAATCCAGAGGTAGTTCGCATTGTCCGTGCGCGGCAGGCCGAAGGGGTAACGACGACCGGTGCCGACCTCGGCGATGAGGCGTTCCTTGTCCACCTGGCTGACGTTGAAGGGCGGATTGGCACAGACGAAGTCAAACTTCCCCACGGTGCTGTGCAGGTCCTCGTAGTAGGTGTTGCCGTGCTTGATGTCGCCCTCCAGACCGTGAACGGCGAGGTTCATCCGGGCGAGGCGGACGTTTCCATCCACACGCTCCTGCCCGTGGATGCTGAGTTCCGCGCCGGGGTTCCGTTTGTGCTCCTTCACGAAGCGGGCGCTCTGCACAAACATGCCGCCGGAGCCGCAGGCGGGATCGAGGATGCGACCGTGAAACGGCTCCAGCACCTCGACGAGGAAGCGGACGATGCTGGTGGGCGTGAAGAACTCGCCGCCCTTCTGCCCCTCGCTCATGGCGAAGGTGCCGAGAAAGTATTCATAGATCTTCCCGAAGGCGTCGCCCTCCAGATCGGCGGGGATGGTGGAGAGGGTTTTCAGCAGGTTGCTGAGCAGGAGGGAATCGAAGACCTGATAGCCCTTGGGCAGCACGCCCGCCATGTGCGGATTGTCCCGCTCGATGGCCTTCATGGCCTCGTTCACCGCCTTGCCAATGTCCGTGCCCTCCGGGAGCTGGAGCAGTTCCGCAAATCGTGCGCCCGCTGGCAGGTAGAGCACGTTTTGCTCAATGTAGGACGCCGGGTCATCCACCTTCGACCCACGACGCGATGACGCACTGGTCTTTTCCAACTCCGCTCTCCGGGCACCGAATCGCACCTCCGCAAAGCGCAGGAAGATGAGCCCTAGAATCGGCTCGGAATAGTCCGACTGCTTCAGCCCAGCCCCCGCCCAGAGCTGATTCGCCGCTGACCAAAGCCGCTTCTCCAGAGTGTCGGTGGCAAGGTCTTTTTCGGAAGGGGCAGTCCAAATCATTCAGGGATCAACGTGGGAGGTGGGAGAACTCGGGCATCGAGGCGATGCCTTTGGGATATTTTCCCTATCCAAGCAGGGGATGGCACGGATGGCAAGACTCGGAGAGCGGGGAAGGGAGGGAACGTTGAACATCGAACGCTGAACATTGAACATTGAACATTGAACATTCAATGAGCCTGGGGAGGCTTGGGAATGTGATGCAGGCGGCGGGCTGGTTCAGCGTTACAAGCGGGGGCAGGGGAGGGAGGGAACGTTGAACATCGAACGTTGAGCATCGAACGCTGAACGCTGAACGTTGAACGGGTAGCAGGGAAAACTTGGAACCTGCGGCGGAGCTTGCGAGACAGGCCAAGCCAAAGCTGGAGCCTGGAACTTGGAAGCTGCGGCGGACCCGCCTGCAGCGCGGGGCGAAGCCTGACGGGCAGGGGGGGGCGGGCATGAGAAAGCGGGGCCGGACATGGTGCGGACTTGCCAAGCGCCGGTGGGAACGTGGCCTCAGTGGTTTTCAACCGGGGTGCCTGACGGGGAATGAGCAGAGTCTGGGCACGGCGGGAATGAAATCCCGCCCTCCGAGCGGACTGGCGTGTCCGCGCTCCCGTTGTCTGACCGCCTGAAGGCGGGACTACGAACCAAGAACTGGAACCAGAGCTTCAGGCCGATGCTCGGCCAGTGCTAGGCGTGCGGGGGCAAGTCCGGCTTCTTGGCGAGGCACGGCGGGAATTAAATTCTGCCTGCCGTGGGGACAGGAGTTTCCGCGCTCCGTTGACTGACAGCCTGAAGGCGGGACTACGAACCAAGAACCGGAACCATTACTTCAGACCTCGGTCTAGGAGGTGGCTCGGGCGTGAGGGAGGTCTGATTCCACCTTTACACTGATCATTACATGAATTGTGCATAGTTATAGATACCCCACTCGGGGAGGCTTTTAATCGGCCAGAAGGTCTTCGAGGTCGGTTTCGGTGAGCCCTGTCATGACGGCAGCATCGTCTTCCACAGTGGCTTCGATGAGGCCGCGCTTCTTGGCCTGCAACGCGAGGATGCGTTCCTCGACGGTGCCGCGTGTGATGAGGCGGAAAGCGTGGACGATGCGCTGCTGGCCGAGACGGTGCGCTCGGTCGATGGCCTGGGATTCGACGGCGGGATTCCACCACGGGTCGGCCAGGATGACGTGATCGGCCGCCGTGAGATTGAGGCCGTAGCCGCCGGCTTTGAGGCTGATGAGGAAGACGCGTTTGTCCGGCTGGGTTTGGAAGGCTTTGACCTGGCCTTCGCGGTCCTGGGTCTGGCCGTCGAGGTAGCAATACGGGGTTTCGGTCACGTCCAGATGGTTGCGCATGAGCTTTAGGAACTGGACGAACTGGCTGAAGATGAGAACTTTGCCGCCGGATTCGAGGATGGCATCGAGGCGCTCCTGAAGTGCTGGCCATTTGCCGGAAAAGTCGTCGGCGGATAACCCTTTGAGCGTTTCCGGTGGCAGACCGGTGAGGCGGAGGTCGCAGCAGACCTGGCGGAGTCGCAGCAGCACGGTGAACATGGTCATGCGTGCCCCGCCCTGGCCGCCGCTGCGGCGGGCGGCCTTGATCTCATCGCGGCCCTCCTCCAGGACGCGACGATAAACCTCGGCCTGGGCCGGGCTGGGATCGCACCAAAGAACCTGCTCGATCTTCTCGGGAAGATCACGGAGAACCTGCTTTTTCGTGCGGCGCAGGAACCAGGGACGGATGAGTTTTCGCAGCCTCGTAACGGCCTGCTGACCGGCGGCGGAATCGAAGCTGCCGGAGATCGGCTGCTCGAAGCGTTCCTTGAAATTGTCACGGCTGCCGAGATACCCCGGTAACGCAAAGTGCATGATGGACCACAAATCCCGGACGCCATTTTCTAACGGTGTGCCCGTTAGCGCAAAACGGGCCTTGGAACGCAGTTTCTGTAACGCTTTTGACGCTTCCGTATCGGGATTCTTGATGGCAGAGGCTTCGTCCAGGAGGATGAGCTGGAATTCCTGCTTCTGATGCCAGGCTAAATCCCTGTGGATCAAAGGATAAGAGGTAATTACCACGGAATTGGCGGTGATGGATTCCAAGGCTTTTTCACGGCCCGAACCGCTCACCACGACGACCTTCATGGTGGGGGCAAATCGCTCAATTTCAGAGCGCCAGTTTCCGAGGAGGGATTTGGGGCAAACGATGAGGCTGGGGCCGGTTTTGAGGCTGGCGAGGAGGGCGATGGATTGCAGGGTTTTGCCGAGGCCCATGTCATCGGCCAGGATACCTCCCCTGCCCGCTTGGGCGCGGGCCATGAGCCAGCGGACACCTTCAATCTGATACGAACGAAGCGTTACATGAAGCGTAGCCAGAATGGCTTGAACGACCGATTCATCCGGAGACGTGATGGGCGTTACATTATCACTCTGGAAATATGCGGCATGAGCGCTGTGGATGCGGGCACCTTCTGGGGTAAGCTGGAGGGGTACATCGCGGAGAGTTTCCTCCAATTCCTCGACGGCTTCGGCATCCAGAATGTAACGCTTCCCGTCCCTGCCCTGGACGGACTTCTGCCCGCTGCGGATCATGCGCAGGACGTCGTTTCGCGGCAGGCGGAAGCCATCGGCGGCCTGGTAGGCGAACTCCATGCTGAGCCAATCCTGGCCGGTGCCGCCCGCCGGGCCGTGGATCTTGGTCTCGGGGCGGATGCGCTGCACACCGCGGGTGACGGTGCGCCAGCGGTCGCCCTCGATGATGGTGGCGAGATCGCGGAGGCGGGGCAGATCGGAGGCGTAGAATTTGAGGACGGAGTCCCCGCCCTGCATGAGCCAGTGGCCCCGATCCATCGACCGGAAGCCGAGCGATTCCAACCGGCCGAACATGCGGCGCTCGGCGGATTCATCCCGGAGGTAGAAGCAGGCGGCGTTTTGGGGATCGACGAGTGGGAAGGACGGTGGCTTGGCGGTGCTGGCGACGCCTTGAGGAAGGATGGGCCATGTAACGTCGCCGAAACGGGCGGCGAGTCGCGCCTCGACGGCCTGGAGGGAGCCTTCGAGGGTGATTTCAAAGGTGAGCGGCACCGGCAGGACATGGAAGCCGCTGAGGAGTTCGCCGCGCAGATCGACCTGGAAGGCCTCATCGAGGGCCTCGCGATGCTCGACGAGCCACTTCAGGGGCTGCGGGTTTCCCAAAGCGCTCCAGAGGGTGGCCGGGGCTTTGACGCGGAAAAGCACGGTCGTTTCGCCGCAGAGCCACCAGGGGCCGAAGACCTGCCGGAAGCTGGGATTGGCCATCCGCGGGAGGATTTGGCCGTTCGGAGCGGATTCAATGACGAGCGGCATACGCACTGGATCGGCGGCGATTTGTAACGGCTTGGCCGTTGGCCCCGGTTTACCCCATAGGACGCGGGGATGCCCGCCGAGCACTTCGAGAAGGGCCTCCGCCTGCGGCCCGCGAAGGGAGAGCGGGACGGTCTGGGGCTTCGTGATCCCCTGCCCGGCCAGCCAGGCGGCGAGTCGGGAGGTTTCGCTGCCGGCCGGGTCGTGCTTCACGAGCACACCGAGGGGCTCGCGAAGGGTTTCCGGCAGGAAAAGGGTGTACTGGCCGGCGATGGTGAGGATTTGGGGGGCGGCGGGTGGTGTGGGGAGGCTGGGGGGACTGGATTGACTGGGCTGACCTGACTGACGAGGCGGCTGTGTGGCCCTTTGCAGGGTAGCGAGGGCGACTGCCAGCGAATGCTCGCACATGACGCTGCGGCGGGCGGTGGGGCAGTTGCAGAGGTTGTCCACATCGGAGCGGGAGCGGATGCGAAGGCCGCTGGCGAATTTCACCTTCCCCGCCCCGGCGGTGCCGCGAATGAGCCCGCCTTCGTTTTGGCTCACCGCCACATGCCCGGCGGCCACGAGCGATCTCGCGGCCTTGATCGCCTGCCATCCGCCGATTTGTGCCAGCCAGCTTTCCGTGATTTCCATGCGCGGGTTGGTTGTCGCCAAAAGGGGCGGACTTCAACCAAGGAATCGGGGCGCGGAATGGTCGTAGGCTCGTTCGCCAGAGACTGTGTCAAAACAGCTTCAAGCAGTTTTCAGCGGTGGGTGGGCGGAGAGTTTTTCGGTGTGGGCTGCATCCGTAATGCCCTCAC
>JBILVU010000242.1:0-5015 GCA_044370285.1 Prosthecobacter sp. | reverse complement strand
TCCCGCCTGTGGGTGCCCACCGTGCTGCTGGTGCTGGGCTGGAAGGTCTTCGTCGATCCGGCGACGACGCCGATGCAGGAATTCTGGCTCTACGCCGTGGCGCTCGTGGGCATCACGGTACTCACCTCCCTCTACACGGCCGTGGGAGGCATCCGTGCGGTGATCTGGACGGATGTGATCCAGGTGTTGATCCTCTTTTCGGCGCTCGGATTCAGCCTGTGGCATCTGCTTTCACAGACTGGCGGCTGGGACGCCCTGCGCGGCGTGATGCAGGAGCCCGCCGTAATCGACTGGGGCGCACCTTCCGAGGGGCAGACGGGAGCTTGGGCCTGGATCAAAGGCATCCTGGAGACCGAGTACACCATGTGGGCAGCCTTTCTCGGCTCCACCTTTGTCACCCTGGCCACGCACGGCACGGATCAGGACATGGTGCAGCGCATGCTGACGGCCAAAAACAAGAGCCAGAGCGCCCGTGCCACCATCCTCTCCGGTGTGGCGGACATCCCGGTGAATTTCATGGTGCTGAGTATCGGCATCCTGCTCTTCGTCTTTTACCAGCAGCACCCGGAGCTTTCCCTGCCGAAGAATGCCAAAGGCGCGGCGGATAGCAGTCAGGTTTTCCCCTTCTTCATCCTCACCTCGATGCCGGTGGGCCTGCGCGGCCTTGTGGTGGCTGGGGTGCTGGCCACGGCGATGGGTTCCCTCAGCACGGCGCTGAATTCCCTGGCTACCAGCTATGTGCGTGACTTCCACTTCCGCTGGTTTGGTGAACCTGCCACGGATGCGGGCAAAGTCCGCGTACTGCGTCTCGGCACGGTGCTGTTTGCCTTTCTCCTCATCTCCGTGGCCCTCGGCACGGCCTGGGTCAAAGCGCACAATCCCTCGCTGCGCATCATCCCCATCATCCTGGGCATTTTTGGCTACACCTATGGCTCCCTGCTCGGTGTCTTCATGGTGGGCCTGTTCACAAAAAACCGGGGCAATGATCGCGGCAATGCGCTCGCCATGCTGGCCGGCTTTCTCGTCGTCGGTTATCTCAGTGGGCTGGACATCGATCTGGCGAAAACGCTGGGCTTTGGCAGCGAGCAGACGGGCTTTGGCATCTTGCGACCATCCTGGATGCCGGTGATCGAATTCCCCTGGCGCATTCTCTTTGGCACCGTGGTCACCTTCTCCATCGCGGTACTTTTCCGCACTTCGGCAGCCAAGATCGCCGAGGCGCGGGACGCTCCTTAAATCTACTTTGGTAGGTTCCAGAAGGTAGTAGCCGAAAAGAACGAAAAAGGCCGAAAAAGACGGAGACAAGTAGTGTCTGGCTCCTTTTTCGGATTCTTTCGTTCTTTTCGGTTAGCTCGTCAGAGAACTTACCGAAGTGAATCAACGTCCCAGCATGCCACCGCGACCCGCGATCTCGGTAAAGGCCAGCGAGAGCGCTTCGTTCAGTTCGGCCAGCGTCGCCTGTTCGAGCTGAGGATCGATGCCCGCCGGGTCTTGCGAGGCCAAAACCACGCTCGTCAGCTTCGGTGGGGCCTGCATCATTTCGACGAGAGGAGGATGAAGCGGCGGAAGGGCTGGCTGGGGCGCAGGAACACCGTGAATGGCCTTCAGCAGGCCGCTGGCCCGGGCGATTTGGGCGTCCATCTGGCCCACCACCGCCTCCCGTGTCCGCCGCAACTCCTCCAGCATGCCCTCCAACTGCGAGGCCAGATCAGGAGTCGCAGGAGCTAAAGGAGGTGGATAGGAGGGAAAGGCAGACATGGGCCAAAAGGGGCGTGAGAATGATGAGCTAGTTGGAAAAGATACAGAAATTCTAAAAATTATCAATCCATCACAACCTTTTAGATCGGCTTTTTCTCAAAATTCTCCGCCAAAACCATGCGCTGGCCCCTTCAAGGCAGCGTCCCAAACCTACTTCACCTGCATTTCTCACCGTCGTCTTTGCCGCTGAGGGGCAGAGGGTGCCAAGCTGTCCCGCCTTTTTCATCTCGGCGTCCTCTGCTCCTCTGCCACTTTGCGGCAGACACCTTGGAAGGTGCTGCGTCCTATGGACGAGAAATGCGGGCTACAGTCTCACCAGCCCGTACCGAGTGGCCTCCGCCGTTGCCTAGGTTCGGTCATTGACGTCCAGCCTCATCAAAATGCCGCTGATGTGCTGCTCCACAGTGTTATTGAATGTCATCACGCCATGAAGCCGATGGGCGGGGCGGAACTGCCCGGCGAGTAGAAGTTCCCGAGGTTTGGCAAAACGAGCGGGAGATCCGTTGGCGAGACGCCAAGCCAGAGGGCGAGTTCGGCAAAGAATTCGTCGCAGCTCGTCGTGGGGATGAGACGGCCGCTGCCGAGGTCGAGCGGGTTTTGCTCGGGGCCGCTCTGGGGATTGAGCGCGAGGCTGGGATACTGGCCGTAGATTTTTTTGCCGAGCACGCTGCCACCGACGACGAGCTGGTTGCCGCCCCAAGCGTGATCGCTGCCCTGGCCATTGCTGGTCAGCGTGCGGCCAAAGTCGGAAGCGGTGAAGAGCGTGACGTTGTTCTGCATGCCCATGGCGGTGAGGGCGTTGAAAAAGGCACCGATGGCGGCGCTGACCTGCGGGAGCATCTGGCCCAGGTAACCGAGCACGCCGCTGTGATGGTCCCAGCCGCCCCAGTTGATAAAGAAGGTCTGCCGTACGGCGCCGAGCGAGGCATGCGCATGGCCTTGAATGGCCTTGGCGATCATTTGCAGACGTGAGCCGATGTAGCTCGCGGGGAAGGTGACGCTGCCGGGCAGAGCGGCGGAGGTCGCAGTGGTGAAGGCATTGTAGGCATCCAGTGCGGCCTTTTTCCGCGTGTTGAAGGTCTGCATGAGCACGTTCGAGTATTGCAGCGCGAGCTGGCTGTCCACGCCTTGGCTGAAGGCCTGACTGCCGGTGTCATACTGCTGCCAGCCAAACTTGTAATTCTGCAATGCCACCGCTCCGCCAGTGGTGATGGCATACTCGGCCACGTCATCGCCCGTCTGCCACACATTGCTTCCATCGAGCGAGATGTTCATGGGCACTTTTTGGTTGGCGTTGAGGCCCTGCAGCAGATCCGCAGTGCGCCCAGCCCAGCCGATACCGGAACGCTGGTGCGGTAGGCTCGTCTGCCACTGCTCGATTTGGTCCGAGTGCGAGTAAAGGCCGAGCGGGAGCAGCTTCGCGAGCGTGTTGACCTGCGTGCGGTTTTGCACGGGTTCGATGAGCGTGCCGACATTGGCCACGAAGGCCGCGTTACCGGCCTCGAACAAACTAGCGACCTCCGGCATGCCGGAATGCACGGCAAACGTCGGCTGGCCGGTAGGATGGATGTCGATGAGCGAACCGGGCGCGAGGGCGAGATTCGAGCGTGTGGCCTGATACTGCGCATAGGCGGAGGCCTCGCGGGGCACGAGCATGTTGAAGCTGTCGTTGCCGCCGGAGAGGAAGAGGCACACGAGGGCGCGATACTCGCCGTTCGCCGGGGCGGTGACGGCGGAGATCTTTTCGGCGAAGGAGAGGTTCAGCAGCGTGTTGAGCACCGGGATGGAACTCACGGCGCCACAACTGGCCTGTCCGAGAAACTGGCGGCGGTTTTGAGAGAAGGTGATCATGACATCAAAGGGGCGAAGGGTTAGCGCATCACATTGAACTCCGCAGAGGTGACGATTGAATTGATGAGCTGGCGGAGGCGTTCACGATGCCACTGCCAGCCATAGTCCGGTGGCTTGATGCGATCCACGGACTCGCGGACGCATTGAAAGAGCTGCGGGCTCATCGTGCCGCCCATGAGCGTGAGATCGTAGCGGCGGATGAGCGTATCGAGATCCATCAGGCCGCTCACGCTCGGCTCGTTTTCATTGATGTTGGCAGCGGGGACGATGAGCGAGAGTTCGGGATCGAGGTTGAGGCGCACGTTGTAGGCGGCGGTGCCGCTGCCCCAGCGATGCAGCGAGTTGCCGCCGATAGCCTGGAGGAAGTAATTCGCGCCAGTGATGGCGCTGCTGGCGTTCAGGAGCTGGAACTCGGGTGCCACGAGGCCCATCTCCGTGACCGGGCCGGGCGGGCTGTGGCCAGGCAGGAAGAAATTGAACACACTGGGTGAGTTCTGCGGGTCTTGCAGGTGGTCGAGACTGAACTGGTCCAGCGGATAATGGCCGGAGGTGGAGGCCGCATTGAAGGCGCGGGCCAGATTCACCACGCGCAGGAAAGGCTCGCGCAGCTTGCCAAAGGTAGGTGAGTCCATCATGGCCGGATCGCGAGCCTCGGGGTCCATGAGGATCTGCTTGATCACGGCCTTCATATCGCCGCGCACATTGCTACCGTTGTTGTTAAACTTCGCGGCGACACGGCCGATGTAGTCGTGGCTCGGATTTGAGGTCACGAAGCGCTGAATCAGGCGCAGCGCCAAGAACGGGCCGACATTCGGATGATTGAAGAGGTTCGTCACGGCCGCGTCGATGTCGAGTGTACCCGCCGTGCCCGTGTTGCCAGGACTCGCTGTACGGGCGGGCAACGAGAGGCCACCGAGCAGCGTCTTCGCCTCGCAGTCGTGGTAGGCGTCCCAAATCTTCATCGGATGCAAGCGATCGCCGTTGGTCAGATTGCTCGGATTGAAGCCGATGCTGTCATACCAGGTCAGACCGGTGAAGACGCGAGCCAGCTCCGTGATGTCCGCGTTGCTGTAGGTGGGGATGGACTGCCCGGCATAGGGATGGCCCACGGGATAGGTTTTACGCACGCCGTTCGTCTCCAGCTCCCACAGCCCGATGGTGAAGAGCTGCATGATCTCACGGGCGAAGTTTTCGTCGGGATGCAGGTTCAGTGCAGGATTCGCTTTTTGATTGCCCAGATGGCTCAAATACACGCCCATCACCGGGTGCATGGCCACCGCCTTCAGCACGTCGAGATAGTTCCCCAGGCCATGCTCGCCGAAGATGTCGTAGTAGTTGGCCATGCCCTCGTAATCGACCGCCAGCGTCTCCGGCCGGTCGGAGGTCACGAGGATCTCGCTCAGGGC